>CANGYO010000058.1 GCA_947458095.1 Vampirovibrionales bacterium
TTCCCCAAAGACCGACACTAAAAATATCTGAAACAAGCTGGTATTGCTCTTCGGTAATATCGCTGGGATAAGGCATTGTAAAAGACTCTCTTGACAAACAATACCTAATTATACACCATTATCCATTTTCATGAAGATGGGTTCTAACAATAGATTTTTTCACTCCTTCAGGAGTCTTGCGATGGATGGCGACAAGTGTGCCAAAGCTTTGAAATGCCAACAACTTGTAAGCTTTGATATTTTCTTGTAAATCTTCAAAGCGAAGACTTGAAAATTCAGTTTTTCGATACCAGAAATCAGGGTTGCAATAATCTTGCGGATGCCTCCTTGCGTACTCATCCATTAAACGAATCAATAAAGCACTATAAGAAGCCTCAATTCGCATAAGGGCATCGAACAAAATACGGCGTAAGACTTCATTTTGTTCAAATAAACGCTCTATTTCCTTTTTAGTTAAGGGGTTTTTAAGGTGCTTATTTTGATAGCAATTGATCGCTTCTTCACGATAAAAACGTCCATAGAGATCTTCTAAAGATTCCGTTTTAACACCTAAGGACATACGCAAAAGTCTTCCAAAAAGCCTATAAAACACAAGTAGCCACCAATGGGCACTTCTTCGAGAGGTGAGGCAGCTACATTGCTTACACTATTATTACAAAGTACCGACGTCTTGTCAAGCCTTGTGAAGCATTTTCATAAAATCAGCCCGAAGAGAGTAGCTTGACCTCTTCCGAAGACCCTTGACGCAGTTTTTCCCACAAAATCGGATGCTCCTTTTCAAGCCCCGCCACGCCCAAACGCTCCACCCACTCAAACGCCGTTTGGCGTGCTTGAGCCAATAGCTCGTAATCGTCCACCAAGTTGGCAAACTGTAGTTCAGGCAAGCCACTTTGACGCAAGCCCACATAATCGCCTGGTCCTCGAATGGCGAGGTCATGCTCGGCAATCACAAAGCCGTTGCTGGTTTCTTCCATAATTTCAAGGCGTTTGGTCGTTTCTTCGTTCTTTTGTTGAGCAATCAAGACGCAGTAACTTTGATGTTCCGCACGACCCACACGCCCTCGTAACTGGTGAAGTTGAGCCAGCCCGAAACGCTCCGCATTTTCAATCAGCATGACACTGGCATTCGGCACGTTCACGCCGACTTCCACCACGGTCGTCGACACCAAAATATCCAAGTCGCCTTGCACAAAGGCGTGCATCACCGCATCCTTTTCTTCCGCCTTGAGCTTGCCGTGCATCAAGCCCACCCGCCGATGCTGAAAAACTTCCGTCCGCAAACGTTCATATTCGGCAGAAGCGGCTTTGGCACTCAAGCTTTCGCTTTCATCAATCAAGGGAAACACGATATACGCTTGACGACCATAAACCAACTGCGTTTCAATCAGATCATACGCTTCCTTACGATGGCTATTAGAAAGCAAACGTGTCAAAATCGGCGAGCGACCGGGAGGCAACTCATCCAGCACCGAAACATCCAAGTCGCCGTGCATCGTCATGGCAAGCGTACGAGGAATCGGGGTTGCCGTCATGGAAAGCAGTTCAGGCATTTGATCATCGACGCCCTTATTGCGAAGAGCCAGACGTTGCTTGACGCCAAATCGATGCTGTTCATCCACCACGACAACGCCCAAACGGTGAAACTCGACGCTTTTTTGAATGAGGGCGTGCGTCCCGACCACCAAATGAATCTGCCCATTGGCGAGTGATTGCAAGACCTCTCGCTTGGCTTTTGCCCCGAGTTTGCCCACCAATAACGCCGTTTTAATCCCCAAAGGAGCCAACATCTCGACGCATCCTTGATAGTGCTGTTCAGCGAGGATTTCTGTGGGAGCCATAAACGCCCCTTGAAAACCATTTTCAATCGCCACCAGCAGGGTGAGCATCGCCACCACCGTCTTACCACTACCGACATCCCCATGAAGCAGGCGGTTCATCGGTAAGGGAGACGCCAAATCGTCGCAAACTTCTTGAAAGGATCGTGCTTGTGCGTTGGTCAACTGATACGGCAGGCTTTCCAAAAACTGATGCACCAAGCCATCGGGCTTCACATGGATGCTCTGCCCCTGTATTTCATGCTTATAGGTGTAACGCATCAACGCCAAACGCAGTTGTAACAGGAACAATTCTTCAAAGCCAAAGCGATGCTTGGCTTTTTCGGCAATCGCTAGATTCATGGGAAAATGCAAGCTATGAAAGGCTTCATGCACGCCCATAAGCTGGTGTTCTTGGCGAATCGCTTCAGGCAAGGCATCGGGGATGTCGGCACTAAAGGTGTCGAGGGCGTTTTGAATGCATCGACGCAGGCTTTTCAGGTTCAAGCCCTGCGTCAAGGGATACACAGGCAAGACGGTCGTCGCACCATGCCCCAGCATCGGGGATTCGTCGCCGTCTTCGTAGCTCAAGGTTTGCATTTCGGCGTTGTCGAGTTGGGGGCAGTGATTGAAGCTGTCCCACTTGACTTTACCGCTAATCAGGACTTCCGTGCCTTTGGGAAACTTGGATTTGACGCTTTCGAGCATGGCTCGTTGGCGGGTGCTGAAAAAGCGTTGTGAACTGGCTTTTCCGCTATCATCTTGAAATAAAAACCGCAAAACGCTGAGTTTACCGCTCTTTAAATCATGCGATTCCACTCGCTTGATGGTGGCAATCAGGCTCACGTATTCGCCTTCCATGACATCTGCGAGCTTTTTGCGTTGCTGATAGTCAATATACTGACGGGGGGCGTATCGCAAGACGTCTTCCACCGTTGACAAGCCCAAACTTCGGAGCATCGCTTCCAATTTCGGACCGATGCCTTTAATCTTCGCCAAAGACTGCTGTCCCGCAGGGAGGCTTTCATCATCAACGGTCGCCGTTTTTTTCGTGGGGGGCTTAAGCATGGCGTGGCAGAAATGTTCGAGGGCATCGACGGCGTGCATCCGCAGGGGGAGATCCATCATGTCGTAGCGTTGAAACTGCATCAGCAGTTTCGGGATGGCATCTTCGTCGAGGACGTGCTTGATGACGAGTTTCAATTGCAAGCGAACAAAGGCATCAAAGCGACGTTCTTTGCCTTGCACGTTGATGAATCGGTGTTTTTTTTCAACATCGATGCCTTTGAGCAAGGTTTCAAACACGGCGTGGACTTCGGGGCTTAGCATGGGGAATCCTTAAAAATGTAGATCTTTGGGCAAAGTCGCACAAACATCATTTCTAAGTGCGTTTAATCTTTCTTCAAAATCATCCTGTGGCTCAATAATATGCATTAAATGTGCGACCCATTTTAGTGTATTCGTCAACGTATGAAAGCTTTGATAAGTTTCATAAGCTGGAGCGTTAATATGTAGCGTTTCCCCTAGTAGCTTGCCTCCATGCACAACTTCATTGCGTAAATAGCGAAGCCCATTGTAAACATCATATAATTCATTGATTGAAAGAGATCTTGGCAAGTTAATCTTTTGTGCCAATTTTTGTAAAACCGCTTTCACTTGTTTTTTATGGGTTTTGTTTTTAGGAATTTTTAACAATAAGGATAAAGTACCAAACTCTTGACACTGTAACACCACCCATGCAGGTAAAGCCGTTTGAGCATGGTCAGGGTAATGATAGAAAAAAAGCCTTGTGGCTTGATATTTATACGCTTCTTCTTCAGGTTTATTTTTTTTAAGTTTGTTTTTTTCTAATGCCAATGCTTTAGTTGTAAGATTAAGAGAAGCAAAGGTTTTATAATCACACCAATATGCATCCTGAAACTCAGATATAAAGGCTTCTATCAAAAAAGTTTTTAAATGGTTTTCAATTTTGAATAAAGCTTTGAACAAAATTTGACGTAGGGCTTCATTCATTTCATACAATTTTAAAATATCTTTAACTTGAGTATCTTGACGGAATACTTTATTTCGTTTAGGAAAGTCATAAAAATGTTTTAAATAAGTCGAAAAATGATAATACCCTATAGATTCTATACACTGACGTAATAATTTTTCTTCTTGTACAGAAAAACAAAACCCTCTACTTTTGATAAGGTTAATGTGATTATCAAGGTAGGGCAAGGGAGGTACAAAAAAACAAGAGCCACCCTGGGGCACGTTGCTAAAAGCAAGAGGTGAGGTGGCTACGATATTTATATTATTACTATCTTTAGTCATTTTGTCAAGCCTTTTGTTAAGTTTGTCTAATTCTTTGATATGAATGTTGTATTTTATTCCCGATTAAAACCATTCTCCTTTATTAAAGCTTAGCATGCAATTCTAGCCTCTTTACTATAATCTAAGTGGAGTTGACCTTTTTCGTCCTGCAAAATAAACTCGTTTGGTTTTTCCAAAATAGCAAGGTGTTCTTTTACTTTAAGGGCTACGGCTTGAATGGCATCAACGGCGACACTATTACCTAACTGTTTCATGGCTTGTGTTTCAGACACAGGAAAGCGATATGAGTCGGGGTAACCCATCATCTGCTTTCCTTCGGCGACACCAATTCGCTTGACTTCATCATCGACATAATAAAACTCCCAGTTTCGTCTATCGTCGATTTTAGAGCCTCTTCCGCCTACTCTTAGCGTAAAACCGATATCTTTTGGGCAATTACCCTTTAAAATATCTGACATGGTATATTTTAAAGGCGTTTTGGACGGAAAGAAAAAGGGTGGTAATTTTAAGGATTTATCAAACGCCACCATATAAACTCTTGGGCGATGTTGAGGTAAGCCATAATCAGACGCCCTTACGACTTTATAATAGAAGTCATAGCCTAAAGTATCTTCAATGGTACTTTTAATAATCTCAAAAGTTTTTCCGTCGTCGTGCTTGAGTAAGTGCAAGACATTTTCTAAAAAAACTGCTTTCGGACGTTTGGCTTCAATAATTTGACAGATGTTGAAAAACATGTTGCCTCGTGAGTCTTTTTCTTCTTGAAAGCCACGCTTATAGCCCGCTTGACTAAAGGGTTGACAGGGGAAACCTGCACAAAGCACGTCAAAATCAGGGATGCTCGTGTAGTCGACTTGCGTAATATCTCCAGCAAAACAGCCGCCATCAAATAAAGTGGGTGAAATTGGCTTAAAGTTGGCTTCGTAGGTTTGGCGAGCATGGACATCAATTTCAGAGGCAAAAACACAGTTCCCCCCCACCTGATGAAACGCCAAGTGAAAGCCCCCAATGCCTACAAATAAATCAATGAATTTCATTCGCTTTCCTCTTCTAAATTGAACGCCATTTGATTTAGCTTAGCGTTCGGCAGGGACGTAATCAGGCAAGGGGCGGCGAGCAGGAATCTTGTCAATAAGTTTAAACAACAAGGTTTTTACATTCACCACATTTTGATTGAAAAACGCCATCACTTCGCCATGACTCACAGGGGGGATGCCATCCACACCCGAATCGTAGTCGGTAATCAACGCAATGCTAATCGGGTAAAGATTCAACTCTTTCACCAAGTGGACTTCAGGGTACTGCGTCATGTTAATGACTTCCCACCCTTGATTGCGGAACCACTGACTTTCCGCCTTCGTCGAAAAGCGAGGCCCTTGAATGACGACCACTGTACCTGTTTCATGCACCGTCAAACCCGCTTCTTTACCTGCTTCAATCGCCCACTGACGACCCTGCTCATCAAAGGGATCCGCTGCTGAAACGTGGGTGATGATGCTTCCTTCATAAAAGGTGTCGCCACGGCTATGCGTGCGGTCGACGTACTGATCGCAAATGACCACATGCCCTGGAGCCACTTCTTTTTGAAGGCTCCCTGCGGCACACGGCGAAATAACGGTATGCACACCCAAGCTTTTCATTGCCCACACATTGGCTTTATAGTTAATGCGATGCGGTGCGATCGAATGGCTTTTGCCGTGACGAGGCAAAAAGGCGACTCGTTTGCCGCTGACGGTGCCGATCGTGATTTCATCGCTAGGGGAGCCGAAAGGCGTTTCTAGACGAATGGTTTGGGTATCTTCCAAAAACTGATAAAAGCCCGAACCACCAAAAACGCCAATATCGGCAACGGCGTGTTCATCGGTGTGAAAGGCAAAGGGAGCAGAAAGTTGAGACATGGCGAGGTATCCTTTTTTACAAGTGTCAAACCTGTTAAGAATACCCCAAATAGGTCGCACTTACAAGAAACTATTTGCCTGATTCAGCATCCAATTCCTTACCCACTTCGGGGTAATAGACTTTGAGTTTTTCTTGAATAAAGTTAGGACTTTCCCCCGCTTGAATCGCCATAACGCCTTCAACCATCATCGTGCGTTCGTGAATAATATGCTTCACCTTAAATTTGACGTTACTGCTTAAGGGAATAAACAACAAGTTGGCAAACGCCACGCCGTAAACTGTAGCCACAAAGGCAACGGCAATCCCTGAACCGAGCTTGGATGGATCGTTCAAGTTTTCCATAACGTGAATCAAACCCAATACCGCCCCGATAATCCCGACCGTTGGCGTAAAGCCTCCAGCGGTTTCCCACACCTTGGCGGCGGCTCCCATGCTTTCTTCGTAGACGGTGAGTTCCGTTTCCATAATGTCTCTCAAGAGTTGAGGATCCGTGCCGTCGGTCATGAGTTCCATGCCTTTTTTCAGGAAGGGATCTTCAATTTGGGTAATATCATTTTGAAGGGCGAGAATACCTTCTTTACGAGCCTTGGTGGCTAAACTAATCAGCAATTGAATCATCGCTTTGGGGTTTTGAGGATGCCCTTGAAAGATAAGTCCCAAGGTTCCTACGCCATTTTTAAGCTCTTCAGGTGTGAATGAAAGTACAGTTGCCCCAACGGATCCACCCACCACGATCATAAAAGCGGTGGGTTGTACCAACGCCATAATCGAACCACCTTCCAAGACTTGACCGCCAATCACGGCCATAAAGGCGAGTACGAGTCCTCCAATTGCGAAAATATCCATGGGTTCTAAGCTCTCTTTTTTGGGACGACATTCTTTCTTAGTGTGACAGAAGGGGAGGGGAGGCGACGATTTTTTGATTAAAATTACATTATTAAAGTGATTTAATTATTACAAAAACAATCTTATGTAGAAGTGTCTGTCAAACAAAGACGCCAGAAGCTATTTAATCGTTTTGTTCATGGTGGAGTGGTTTATGGAGTAAGGTTTTAAACCTTATAACTTAATCACGGAAACCTGATTGCCTTCTTGTTCAGACACAAACAAGCGATTGGTCAATGCATCAAAATACAGGTAATAGGGTTTACCGTAGCCTTTTTTAAGCGTGCTAACGGTTCCGCTGGGCGAAATGCTGACGACATCCCCACTAATGTAATTGGCGACATACAAGTTACCGTTACGAGGATCCCGCACCAAACCGATGGGTCCATTGATTAAGCCCCCTTGGGTGAGGGTACTTTGGCTTCCATTGGATAAGATTTTAACGATATTGTTTTTGGTGTAATTCGCCACATACAATTCACCATTTGGCCCAACGGCAATCCCTGTTGGCCCCACGAGTCCCTTGGCGTACAAACCTGAACCGCTAAGAGCAACGGCATTGACGTTGGTTTTCGTCGTTTTGGCGACTGGCGTGGGTTTTGTCCACGTCGGCTTACTGACGATCGTGGTCTTTTTTATTGTCGTGATTTCGGCTTGTGCTTCACTGTACTTAGGGTGTGTCGAAGGGATTTTGTTGAATTGTTCTAAGGCTTCGGTGTTGCGTCCTAATTTGGCGAGGGACGCCCCTAAATTGTAGCGGATTTCATTGTCTGCGGGGGAACGCCACAAGGCTTTTTGAAAGGCATTGCGAGCTTCTTCATATTTATTGAGTCGGTACTGAACGGCACCTAAATTAAACCATGCATCGACGTAGGTATTGTCGGCATCGGCGGCTTTTTGGAAGAGAGTCGCCGCTTGTAAGAAGCCTTTTTGCTCATAGGCTTGCATGGCCTGGGCATAATAAGCTTCGGCTTGAGGCGTTGCAGCGAACAAGGAAGGTGTTACGCTTGAAAAACTCAAGACACACGTAAGTACAGCAAGCATCAAAGAAGAAAGACGTTTCATAAGGAACCTCACACGGTTGAAAACAACAAGACAATGTTTGCATTATATCATACGTTTCAGGAGCTGGCTTTAAATAGTTTAGAAAGCCATAAAACTATAGTTAAAATAGTAAAATAAGATTGTACAATGTGTCAATAACTTCTTATATCTATGTTAAAATGTTACATATTCTTACTTTACAAAGGACACAAACCCATGTACACAGGCATTTTAAATCAGTATCAAGACCTCTACGGCTTTGCGGATGACTACCCCGTCGTGAGCCTCCACGAAGGCAATACGCCGTTGATCCCAGCCTTACGACTCGCCAATTGCTTGGGCGTGGAAGGCTTGAAAGTCTACCTGAAATACGAAGGACTCAACCCCACAGGCAGTTTCAAGGATCGTGGCATGACCTATGCCGTGTCCCAAGCCAAGTTCGACGGCGCCGAAACGGTGGTGTGTGCCTCTACAGGCAATACGTCTGCCGCCTGTGCTGCCTATGCCACACGAGCGAGATTGAAATCGCTGGTTATTATTCCTGAAGGCAAAATCGCCTTAGGTAAATTGAGCCAAGCCCTGATGTACGGAGCCAGCATCATCGAAATTGCGGGCAATTTCGACCAAGCCCTCAACATCGTGCGGATGCTCGGCGAACGAGACAAACGCCTCGCGGTGGTCAATTCCATTAACCCTTACCGTATTTTGGGGCAACAATCAGGGGCGTGGGAAATCTGCGATGCCCTCGGTCAAGCCCCCGATCAATTTTTTATTCCTGTGGGAAATGCAGGTAACATTACGGCGTATTGGGCAGGATTTAAAAAGTATCACGACTTGGGTAAAATCGACCAGCTCCCTGTGATGATGGGCTATCAAGCCGAAGGGGCAGCCCCGATCGTGCATGGTCATGCGGTGGAACATCCTGAAACGGTGGCAACGGCGATTCGCATTGGCAACCCTGCGAGCTGGCAAGGGGCAACCGATGCCAGAGACCAAAGCGGTGGACACATTGATTTAGTCACGGATGCCGATATTTTGGGGGCGTATTCATGCCTCGCACGGCATGAAGGCGTGTTTTGTGAGCCAGCATCGGCGGCGAGCGTGGCAGGCTTGATGAAAGCCTGTGCGGAAGGGCGTGTGAAGCCTCATTCAACGGTGGTGTGTATTTTAACAGGCAACGGGCTGAAGGATCCTGACAATGCGGTGTTGGTCGGGACGAAAGAGGTGGCTCGGGTGAGTCTGCCTGCAGACGAATCCGCCATTTGCGAGTATCTAGGGGTTTAGCTCCATGCTATGTTATAATTAAACAATGTTCTTCTAATATAAAGGATTTAAATACATGAACAGTTCTTTAACTGATATTATCAAAATCAAAAGACGTAAAGTGAAAACATCTTCTCTTCCTGTTTCTATTGGTGAGTTTGTTTCTATGTATGAAGACGGATCTATTGATATTCAACCAAAGTTTCAGAGATTTTTCCGTTGGAGTCAAGAAGACAAAACTTCTTTTATTGAATCTATACTTATTGGGATGCCTATTCCTCCATTATTTGTAGCGGAAGATGACCAAGAACGCTGGGTTGTTATTGACGGCTTACAAAGACTAAGTACAATTTTAGAGTTTTATGGAAAATTAAAAGATAAGGACGATATTCCCAAACCTTTATTGGTGTTAAAATCTCCTGAACAAATACCTGAACTTGAAGGTAAAACTTTTGAATCCTTTGACAGTAGTTTGAAATTTATTTTTAGAACATTTCGCTTAGACTTTAATCGCTTGACAGAGGGAACCGACCCACAAGTAAGGTATGAGCTTTTTAAGATAATAAATACAAAGGGGAGCGTTTTATCTCGTCAAGAAGTCCGCAATAGCTTAATTATTCAGCAGTCTGATTCGCTTTATGATGAATTGGAAAAAATATCCACAGAGAACTTTAAAGAATTAGTTAATCTTTCAGAGGATAAAAAAGAGAAGCGTTATGATATTGAACTAATTATTAGAACCATTTATTTTCTTTCTAAGCAAGATAATATCCCTCTTAGTAGGGCAAATATAAAGTCTTTTTCTGATGAATTAGATAATTTTGTCCCCTCTTTATCAGAACTTTATGAGAATAAAAATGTTTTCCAAAAAATTGTGTCTATTTTCACCTTGACAACTGATCTTTTAGTTAATTTGGATAAACAGTCTGTTTTAAAAAAATGGAATAAGGATAAAGAGGCTTTTACAGGACAAGTAACCATAGCTGCCTATGAAATTATTTTTGTTTCTCTTTCGCTTCTCCTGTTCCAACAAACAGATTTATCCTTTATTAAAAATGATGAATTTCAAAAAGAATTATTGGTGACCATTAAGGGCTTATCCTTAGACTCAACAAGGGATTCATACTCCATAGACAGAATCAATACTAATTTAGGCAAGGGGAAAAAAACCTTTGAAGAGCTTATCTCAAGATACACTGGATAAATTAGAAAAATTGGTGGCTTATACAGATCAAAGCGAGTCTTCTTTTAATTTGTATTGCGATCGGTTAGAAGATGCTCCTTTGGTTTTCGCTATTCTTGTTTTTTTCTGTGCGTTTTGGGAAGGTTTTTGGAATCAAATTTTTATTCTTTTAAAAGAAAGTCAAAAAGATTTAGAGGAATTAAATCCTTCCACCAGTTTAAAAATAGGAGATTGGTTAGTTGATATTTATAGACAAGTGTACCAAGATTCCAAAAATCCTGATAAGGTTATATGTTTCAGTCAATGGTTACAGGGAGACATTGCTCCTTCTACTCTTTGTCGTTCCACTAAGCTTTTATATAAAGACCAAGAGCATCCATTAACCGCACGAAAAGTAATCTGCTTCAAAAAAATATCAATCGATTGGAGCAATATAGATAGTCTTTATAAAGCAAGAAATGCTTACGTACATAGATTAGACGAACCTGCCATGTTGAAAGGCATAGAAGCAATTGAAAAAGTCCAAAAAGGCTTTAAGGCATCCCGAGAAATATATACACACCTAAGAGTACTCTTTCAAATAGATATAGATTAAACCCCACGCAAAGGAAGCTAACCCATGACCGACATTCGCTGGATGCAACGCTTTCAAAATTATGAAAAAGCCTCGACGACACAAAAAAGCTCCTCCTAAAACGAGGAGCTAATCTTCACGATGTTGTCGGGCTTAACGAATCGATACATTTCCTAAATGCAGACGCACTTTTTTAGATAAGATTGTTTTTATTCTTATATACATATTTATTCTTTCCTAAAAAAAGGATTATGCAATGGCTCTCTATCCGCTCCATGCTCCTCAACCAAGACCTTTGTCTCAATCAAACACCACAACTCAAGCACGCCTCAACGTTCCTACAGAAACGAATGCCAGTCCCACTGAAGCCAAAACGCTTTCCCCTAAAATTAAGGATGTCGTTCATTCACAAAAACAAAAAGGCAATGGGCTTCCGTGGGAAGCTCCAACAAAACATAAGTTTGCCAACAAGGCTGAAGCGACTTCGCAAGACTATCGTAATCCCAATGCGGATCGTGATAACCCTAATGTTGTCAGTATTGATTCAACGTTTAGCAGTTCTGATGTGATTGACTTGAACGACAAAAAAGCCAACCCCGAAAAAGGAGACGTTGCTCAAAAAGTCCAAATTGCTGCCCTCGCCCCAGGGGATAACAAATTCAGGTCAGTCAAAATCAATTTTGGTGATAAGGACAGTCTTCAATCTGTTGATAAAGCTATCGTCAAAAACATTCAAGTCGCAGACGACAAAAGGCTTACGCTTTCTTTCCAGCAAAATAGCCTCCAGGGTCAAGGTCAACGAGAAATTAAGATTGACTTTCCTCAAAAAAACCTAGTAACAATGACGAAAGGGTTAGACTCCGACCAGAAAGAACAGCTAGCAGAGTTACTAAAAAAAGAGGAAAACAAAGCTATTCTTGATAATGCACCTGAACTTTTAGAACCCATCTTCATGAAAATGGATAATGGTGTATAATTAGGTATTGTTTGTCAAGAGAGTCTTTTACAATGCCTTATCCCAGCGATATTACCGAAGAGCAATACCAGCTTGTTTCAGATATTTTTAGTGTCGGTCTTTGGGGAAA
>CANGYO010000059.1 GCA_947458095.1 Vampirovibrionales bacterium
CAGCCTCAGGATCCCACCCGTTCCCATCCCGAACACGGCCGTAAAGACTGCAGGCAGCGACAATACTCGAGGGGTGACCCTCCGGAAAGATAGCCCTTCGCCTAACTCCCTTTTAAAACCACAAAGACCTCTTGCCAATAAGCAAGAGGCTTTTTTGTTTATGTGCTTAAAAAGAAGACAAAAAGCATCCCTCCTTTGCATGAAGCGAAGGAGGGATGAAATGAATAAATCTCGGATTAAGACTTATGGCGTTGTAACAGGCGTAATCACCGCCGTAATCATACCATTTGTCATGGTATAAACCGCTTCACGGTTGGCAATACCTGGGCTGGTAGATCCAGGTGTACAGGTTAATGTTTGGTTGGTGGGAACTGTTGTAGTACACATGGCTTCGTTTTTCTTGTTATAAAGTAAGGGAACCACTAGACCTGTAGCTGGATCTAAAGATGCTGCGTCCACGGCAACAAAATCACTAAAGGCAGTAGGACGTTTACCCGCAAATACCAAGTACTGAGCAGCACCTGAGTTCAACTTTTGAAGGTAGTCTTGTAATACGGCTTCTTCCGCATTACCTGTCAAATCCATCATTTGAGTCACAGCAACGGCAGACATAATACCGATAATGGCGATAATAATGCCCAATTCAATCAAGGTGAAAGCACTTTGTTTTGCTTTATTCAACATAGGTGTATATTCTCCAACTTTTTAGATACTTCAAACACGACAAGCAGCCTAAAATTGCTTGAGAGATGTATCGACTTCTTGACTGTATTTCTTGAGCCAATCGTTACATAAATTCATTTTATAGCAAGTCCCCCTAATAAAAATGCCTTTCTAGAAAAAGTCCATTACTTAATGGAGGGATTACTTGTCGCTGGAGTGCTTTCTAAACGATACATCCACTGATTAAAATCCTGTTCACCGTTAATCCACTGGGGCAGCTCAAAATTTTTGGGATTGTCTAACTTACCATGCACACGCACATAAAACATGTTGGTGTCTTGACTATAAAAGCCAAAGGCAGGAATGTAGCCCACCACAGGAATGAGATCAATCAAGCCGTAATCCTTATTCGGCAAACGCCCAATCAACGGCATATAACGCAAGACTTTTTTCAAATTAAACTGAAGCGGATTCATGGACTTGGTATTGCTGGCAATATCCGCACGAATCATCATGTTACTTTGCTGGCTCAACAGATTCATGCTTCCCTTCACATTCAGGTTCATTCGCTTGCCAAAGGTATGCAGGCTATTGGTCAAGAATAAGCCATCCACAATATGAAAGTTTGCCTTATAGGTTTCGGAAATTTCCGTGCTGTTTTTGTCAACCCGTCTTAAGAAGCTCGCCAAGTCAGACAAATCCAAATTAAGCAAGCCCCCTCGTACAATGGAAACCTTCGACAAGATATTTTCCACGGTTACCAGTTCAGGCATACGCCCTTCGGTGATTTCGACAAAGGCTTTGCCACTGGCGTTACGTAAGAAGTCGTCATTCGTATTGCCAGAAGTACCGAGTTCAAAGCTTCCGTTGAGTTTGCCAATCACCAATTGTTGTACGCCTGTTAAGCCATAAAAAACAGGGTTAGCAGGGACGTTTTTGGCTTGTAACTTAAGGTTTACGGCATTGTTATTGAAGGGATCCATGGTTAACGCCATGAGCAAGTCACCATCGACAATTTTAAAGCGAGTGTCTTCGAGTTGCACCAAGCCATTCTGATAGACGTTAATCAGCCCCTGCCCTTCTTCAATGGCAATGTTTTGAAAAACGCCCGTGTCCCATGTCAATAGGGAGTTTCGCAGTTCAAACGGGTAAGTAATACGGTGTTGAGGAATCCAGTGAGCGACACGAGCTTCGCTATTTTCAAAGGGATTCAACCAAAACGCGACTTGCTTGGTTAAGGTTTTGGTCAGATCGTTAAAATCCCAATACGGCGAATGCACATGGCTTTCTTTAAATTGAAAGGGCAAGGATTGCGGTAAATCCATTTGTGCTTGCCAACTTAAGCTTGAACCTTGCGTACTTTCAAAGTTTTTAATATGAACACTGGCTTCATTTTCTTGCAATTGTACTAAGGCGTCTAAATTTTTGACATCCAGCAAAGGACTCATCAAATTGTTCAGCGTGATAGAGCCATGAGGCGATCCATTGGCTTTGCTCCAAGCGACATCGGCTTGAAGCGTCCCTTGGCTATAGGGGACTTGCTGATTGTAAACGACGTTTTTCATTTGTAAGGGGTCAGGCGTCCAAATACGTGCCTTTGAAGAAAAGAGGTGGGTCAAGGCGTCGGGGGCATCCAAGGAAGCTCGAATGAAAACAGGTTCTTTTAGCCCAAGTGGATAGACTTCGCCGTGTGTCAATTCCCAATCGCCTTGCTTCATTTCAAGCAAAAACTGGCTTTTCATTAAAGATTCAGGCAATGCCGCAAGCGAAGGCGTTGAAGGGGCTTTGACGGCAGATACCGATGTTACGCTTGTAGGCGTAAGCGTTATTTCAGGCGTTGTTTTAGCCGAGTCAATCGGTTCGACATCCAACTTTAAACGAGCCACCCCTTCGCTTTTCGGATGCGTCAAGTTCCATTCAGGCAAGCTCAATTGAGCGTCCACCACGGCATGGGTGTTCAGGTTGTAGCGGGTCATTTGGGCGTTTTGGCTCTTGGCGATGAGTTGGTTGAGTTCTCTGGGGTGGAGGTTGAGCAAGAAGCGTCCGTTTAGCACGGCTCCCTTGGGTGTGGCGGTCATGGCAAGTTCAGATGCATCCCACGGGCTAAGCCCGTAATAGCCTTTTAAGCCTTCTTTGCTTAGGGTGACTTGATTATTTTCGCCGTATTCAAAGACGCCTGACACTTGAGAGAGTGGGGAAGGGGTCAAGGTAGGGAAGAAGCCTCCCGCCTGATATAATTCGACTTTCGCATGAGGAATGCCGTTGTCAAGCAAGAGATCCACATTGATTTGCCCTGTGGGATTCACCCGTTCAGGCAGCGTCATCTTCAAGCCCTTCCACCACGTTTGCCACACGGCAGTTTTCGCTTTTTTATGAGGCGAATAAGGCGTTTCAGGCGTGTCTTCTTCTTGAGGAGATGCCAAGGCATAGGCGAGATCCACCGTATTTAAGTGGGCTTCAAGGTGCGATTTTTTACCTTGGGCGATGCCTTGATTGCCTTTGCCTTCAAGGGTCATCAACAAAGGCCCCCACTCGAGGGGGCTGGATTGCAATTGCCACGCTTTACCTGTGGCGAAGACGTTGATTTTCTTCGTTTTGAGTGCTTGAGGATGGGTCTTATAACGTAAAATTAAGTCGTCAAGGGTTGCATTGCCTAGTAAGGCTTGGGTTTGAAAATCTTTTAGACGGCTTTGCCCTTTTAGGTTCCAATGGGCATTGCCTTTTAAAAGACTAAAGTCATTCATTTTAAGCAGGCTTCGATCGAGGGCTTTCGACAAGATTAAATTCCCTGTGCTTTGCCAATCACAGATTTTTTGGCAATCCGCCGAAGCGTTGAGCATCCCCACATCTTTCACCTTTAATAACGCCTTTTTGAGCTTTAAACGCAAAAGCTTGGCTTTGTTGAGTTCAAGATCCAAGATCGGAACATTAATCGTGTCTTGGGGTGACAGGTTTTGAAAAGCTTGGGGAGAAAGCTCTGTCCCTAAAGGATTCGCCCACGCCATCAAAGTCGCCAAGGGTTGAGTTGGTATATTTAGATGCACCGCTTGGCGTTGGGTGGGAATATGAATGAGGTAATCGCCTTGCAGGGGAGCATTTTTCCCCACTTGAATTTGAGCCAATTGCTTTTTAAAGGTGTCGCCCACAATAAGGAGTTGATCTTGCGAAGTATTTTGCAAAGAAACAGGGGCATTCAGACGCAAAGGCAGGGCATTGCCTTTTTGCGGATGCGGAAAGAGGGCATCGACTTGGGTGTGAAGCGAAAGCGTGTTTTGGGCGGTGTCTTGGATGTAAACAGGTTGAAGCGTCCCCCCCTGCCAAGGGGATGCCGTCAATAAGCCAAAATACGGTTCAGGCACCAAGTGCGGATTTTGCTTTAAAAAAGCAGCGAGATGCTCCGCCGTTAAAATAGGGGAATCCGCCCCAATTTGTAGGGTTTTATCATTCAAATGAAAAATGGCGTGAGCATTTAAAATCACAGGTTTCACGTTGGGATTCACCGCCAAAAATGTTGAGGCGTTAGGTACTTTAATCTCTTGAGGCGTAAGCGTTCCCTTGAGCTTGAATTGACTGACCAGCGTATTTTTAGGAAAAGCGACATTACCCATTTGAATCGGCTTTAGAAAGCGGACATCTAAAGGCGTAGCGGTATGTAGCGTCATTACAGAAGCTTTAGGGTCTTTACCTTTACCGTCAAGTGTTAAATCCCCTTGCAGATGCCCCTTTTCCCAAACATAGCCCAAGTCTTTGAGTAGGGTATTAAGGCTTGTTTCGCCTTTTTGGGCATACACATTGAGCTTTCCCTTGCCACGCCAAGCTACATTTTGCCACGCCTCTTTTAGTGGGGTGGCAGTCTTCCATTGAGGCAAGAGGCTCCCTTTAAAATCAAAATCCCCTTGCGGATGGCTCAGCCCTAGGCTAGAAACATCAATGCCTTTACCCACGTTCTTGGGGCTGGGGGCTTGCCAATTGCCTAAAAACGTGGCGTTAAGTTTCGGTAACTTCAAAAATGACGTCTTTACCTGAAAAGCGTTTTCCGTAAAAATCGGCTTGCCGTTCCATGCTCCTTCTAGTTGAGGATTTAATTTCGCCAAGCCTTGATACGCTTTTTCTTGGGACGTATTTAACTTAAAGGGATGAACTTTGCCTAAATTTAAACGCCCTTCAAAATGCCCATCTTCATGCAAGGCACTCCATAAGGCTTCTAAATTAGGGGCTTTGAGATTCTCTTCAAACGCCTTCAAAAAGGGCGTTAAGGATGCCTTAAATTTCACGCTTAAAGACGCCATTTTCTCATGGTTCGGGTAGCTCCAAACGCCTAAATCCCCTACCTTAAAAGACAAGTCCTGCGGCGTCCGATGCCAATTAACGTTTGTGTCCTTGAACATCAACGTATAGGAATGGTCTTTTATGGAGGGGATGCCTTTAAGTGCTATTGCTTCCACTTTCAGCTTGCCCAAATGGACGCTAATGTGTTCACCAAAAGGTGACGGCTTGATTTGGGGATCAGGCTTAAAGCTTTTGATCGTTTCAGCAAAGGCATCGATGCCCGCTTTGCCTTGAAAGCGTATCGTGCTTTTCGGCAAGTCTATCGTACCAATTAGGGCAGAATCTCCACCGAAGGGGAATCGCCATAAATGCACAGGCAGATGAATGTCTTTCAGCGTTAAATCCCAAGCTTTGTGAGAGTTTGATCCTTTCAAACGTAGCTCAGGCGATGTCACGACAATGGTTGCCCACGGCAAAAGCGACACCCTTAAATGTTCCACGGCAAGGGAGGCGTTATGCTGACGCTGTAAAAGCGGATTCACCGCTTTTAAAAGAGCAGGGGCAGGATTCCAAAAAATAAAGCCCACATTCACCACACCCACCAAGCCCAACCACACGATCAATCCCCACATCACCCCACGAGGCAGATGCAAAAGGCTTTGCAACGCACGCAAAAGTTGTTCCTTCTTTGAAGGGGGGGGTGGGGATTCTGGCTCTGTCAATAGGGAAGATGTCATTGAGTTCACAAACGTTAGGGGTTTAAGCCGTAGGAGGCATCTCTTCTTTAGGCGTGTCAGGGGTTTCGCTAGGTAAAACAGTAGCGGGAGGGGCTATCTTTTTGGTGCCATTACGAAAGCGGTTTACGGCTTCCCCTAAAGATTGTGCCACTTGTGGCAATTTGCCAGGCCCAAACAGTAGCAAGACCAACGCCAGCACGAGCAATAATTCACCTATTCCTAATGTGGGAAACATAAGGTCAACCCCTTTTATTTATTTTGCCTACTTGTATTATAATGTATTATAATGAAAAAAGATGATTCCGTCACGAAAAGATTGATGAGACCCCAACGATGACCCTAAAAACTCAAACAAAATCCGAATTGATTACTGAGCTGAAAGCCAAGGGCTTACGTCTAACGCCTCAGCGAGAGCGAGTTTTGGATATTTTTTATGATCTGCCCAATGGTGAACACATTAGTGCGGAACATGTGTACACCACCTTAAAGCAAGAAAAGGTGGATATTTCTTTAGCGACGTCTTACCGTACGCTCAAGTTACTGGCAAGTCACGGCGTGCTAAGGGAGGTCGATTTTGGGGAAGACACCAAGCAATACGAACTCATTCGTGATGAAGATGAACCGCATCATCACTTGATTTGCGTGGACTGCCATGAAACCAAGGAGTTTGAAAGCAGTGTGATTTACGCCGAAGCCCAACGACTTTGTGCGGATATGGGTGCAGAATTGGTGGATGTTCAAGTGAAACTTTATGCACGCTGTAAAAAATAAGTTATAATGGAAGAAGCCCTAGCCCATGAAAGGAGTCTCCCATGAAAACAGTCACTTTCCTACTCAGTAGCTTGATTATTTTAACCCCCGTCCTCGCTCAAGCAGAGTATCTGCCTGCTCAATCGGGCATTGAACGGTTACCTCACTTTGCCCAGCAACATTACACGCCTCACGCCAAAACGATTACACCTGCTCCGTCTGTTAAAACGGAAGAAACAGCTCCTGAAGAAACCTCGTTTACGGATGAGTCCCCTAAGCATGAAGACATTAAAGAAGCACCTTCAAACACTTACGAAGAAGAACATCTTGTTGTTCCAGAAATACCCGCTTCAACGCCTGTAAAACCCACGAATGAAGTGGGTCAAGTTCCACAAATCCAAGCTCCACAAATTAATACAGAGCAAAGCCAAGCCCCTGTCACGACAGAAGGCTTTGTCGAAGTCCCTTACACGGATACAGATGGTGTGATCCGCATCGATGCCACGCCCGCTCAAGCCACCCCTGCCATTTACGGCTATAGCGAAGACGGCTTGCCGATTACCGATTTTTCAAACAAGGTTAATCACTACAAGGCTCAATTTATTGAACAGAATCCACACTTGTTTAAGGCTAAAAAACCCTAAGTCCAAAAGCGTCATTGCAAGCATAGCGTGACAACAGTGCCTAACCCTTAAAGGCTTGCCCGATCCGTTGCAATAAGGACGGTGCTGTAGGCGTGGGTTGATGACGCTTTTTACTCAATTCTAAGGTATCTGATGCTAAAGGTTGCAACCTAGAATTAGACCCTAAGTGCTTTTTGGAAAAATCCCCACCACTGGAAACGACTACAGTGGGAGTCAACTGACTATAACTAGAGACACTCGCACGATGGCGAAGACTATCTATAGACATAAAAACCTCCTAAAAACCGCGTTGAATCGGCAACGTCGATTTTAAATTGGACTGATATAATAAACAAGGACACAATGTGTATAAGAATGTTTTGTAAAGAATATCTCTTCCAAACATTAAGTTTCTATTAAAGCATATTTTTTTACTTTTGGCAAACGTTGTTCGCTGTAGAAATTTCTAAACAGATGAAATCTTACAGAAATAACGTGCCACAAGCTGAAATCTAGGCTATAATACTCTTATATACTGAACTCTATACTGTCCATTCTGAAGATAGGAGCCTCTACTATGACCAACGAAACCCCGACCCGTGAAAACAATGTACCGTCTTTCGACAACGACCCCCTTTTTCAACAAGCCCATGACGGCATTGGCATTCGTCGTTTGTACAACGGCTTATTGAAAATCCAAGTTAAAACCCCTGTGCTAGACAGTGAAGCCCTTGCTGTTGTCTACACACCAGGTGTCGCCAAGCCTTGTTTGGAAATCCAAAAAGACGAGCAAATCTCCTTCCCTTACACCATGCGAGGCAATACCATTGGGATTGTGTCTAATGGTTCCAGCGTTTACGGCTTGGGTGAAGCAGGTGCCGAAGCGTCGATTCCGATTTTGGAATCGAAAGCGATTTTACATAAGCATCTCGCTAATATCGATGCCGTGCCTATCGCCATTGACACTGATGATGAAGAGCAATTCGTGGAAACCTTGCGTCAGCTAGAACCCACGTTCGGCGCCTTTCAACTCGAAGGCATTAAAGCCCCTGATTGCTATGTGATTGAAGACAAACTTAAACGTGCCTTGAATGTGCCTGTGATGCATGGTGAACATTCGACCGCTGTGGTTGTGGCGGCTGGCATTATGAATGCCTTAAAAGTCGCTGGCAAAAAATTGAAAGACGCCAAAATCGTGATGTTTGGTGTGGGAACCAGTGGTATTGCCACGGCTCGCTTATTGATTCAACTCGGCGTGAAAGAACTTCTTTTGTGTGATGAACATGGACGCATCGCCAATAACCGCCCTGTTGGCATGAGCTGGATGAAAGCTCAACTGGCACGTCACACGAATCCACAAAACGTGATTCAGTCCCTAGAATCCTGCTTTGACGGTGCGGATGCCTACATTGGCTATAAAGATGCCGTGCATATTCAAGCTAACTTGATTCAGCGTATGGCAGAAAAACCTGTGGTCTTTGCCTTTTCATTACCTGAAGCGGAACTCTCTTACCAAGAAGCGGTCGCTGAAGGGGCGTATATTTATGCGTCTCAACAATCCGAATTCCCTAATGCCTTGAATGTCGCCATGGCATACCCTGGTATTTTGAGAGGGGCGTTGGATGTCTGTGCGACTCGTTTGACCCGTCGCATGTTTGTCGCCGCAACCTTTGCACTCGCTGGTATGGTGAATGATGAAGATTTGTCTACCACGCATTTATTGCCCACTATGGATGCTCGTGTGGCAGGCACGGTTGCTCGTGCCGTGGCTCAATCGGCTTTAGAAGACGGTGTGGCTCGTGAGTTGGTGTCGCCTCAAAGTATTGAAGCCAATGTGCTGAAATACATGAAAGAAGGTAGTGCGTCGTGGATTAAGCCCCCTTCCACCGAAAAAGCGTATGACGCCATGACCACGGATGAAAAAGCCATGGAATTGCGTCGTCGTTACCAAGGCGTCATTGAAACGACTACTGCGGTGAAAGGTACGAATCAGAAGGTGCTAGAAGAAATTCACGCCGTGCCGAATGCGGTTAAAGCCTGCCGAGCCATTCAAGAAGATCCGAGTGAAGTTTACAACTTAACGTGTAAACGTAACTTGGTGGCTGTTATTACGGACGGTTCCGCCGTCTTGGGCTTGGGTAATATCGGAGCAGGTGCTGGTTTGCCTGTTATGGAAGGCAAAAGCGTTTTATTCAAAGCCTTCGGCGATGTCGAAGCCTTCCCCATTTGCTTGAATACGCAAAATGTGGATGAATTGTTTGCTTCGATTAAGGCGTTAATCCCCATTTTTGGTGGCATTAATTTGGAAGATATTGCAGCCCCTCGATGCTTTGAGCTTGAAGAGCGTTTGATTGCTGAAACGAATATCCCGATTTTCCACGACGATCAACACGGTACGGCTGTAGTTGCTGTTGCGGCGATTTTAAATGCGGTGAAAGCCGTCGGCAAAAACCTCAATGAAGTGCGTATTGCGGTTAATGGTGCTGGGGCATCTGCCTTAAGCGTGTCTCGTTTGCTCTTGCGTGCTGGGGTGAAAGACATTATTATTTGCGACACCAAAGGAATCATCTACGAAGGTCGTACCGCTGGGATGAACGAGTTTAAAGAAAAAATCGCTAAGCTCACCAACCTAACAGGCATGCAAGGTAGCTTGGACGATGCCGTTCGTGGATCCGACATCCTCATTGGCTTGTCTGTTCCTGGAGCCTTCACCCAAGACATGATTCGCACCATGAATCCTGACCCCATTGTCTTGGCAATGGCAAACCCCACGCCTGAAATCATGCCTCACGAAGCCCATGCCGCTGGTGTTAGAATCATGGCAACAGGGCGTAGCGATTTTCCTAACCAAGTCAACAATTGTTTGGCGTTCCCTGGTATTTTCCGTGGGGCGTTGGATATGCGAGCGTCTGTCATTAACGAAGAAATGAAGCTGGCGGCTGCCTATGCGATCGCTTCTGTCGTGACGGAAGACAACCTCAAAAACGGTGTGATTATTCCGTCGGTCTTTGATTTGTCGGTGCCTCCCATGGTGGCAAAAGCGGTGGCTCAAGCCGCAATCGATACAGGGGTGAATCGTGTAAGCGAATACACGCCTGACGACATTGCTCACAAGTTGGAAGCATATTTGAACGCTTAGGTTACACAGCCATCTTTTTAATTTTCTGTACAGTGTCTATAGAAAACTCTAAAGCTGGCTATACCATGCCACGTTCGCAATGGCGATTGAAAGGCTTACGCATTGACCAGCGTAAAATCAGGATACTTCGCTAGTACTTGACGCATCTCCAAAAGCTGATCCATCATCGGTTCGACCCATTCGACAGGGATTTGATTGGGTCCATCCGACAACGCCTCATTCGGGTTGGGATGCGTTTCAAAAAACAAACCTTCCACCCCAGCAGCGACAGCCGATCGTGCTAAAACAGGGGCAAACTCACGATTCCCTCCTGTTTTACCGTTTAGCCCCCCTGGTTGTTGGACGCTATGGGTGGCATCAAAAATGGTGCGAAGCCCAAGGCTTTTGACAATGGGGAAGCATCGCATATCGACGACGAGATTGTTGTAGCCAAAGGTCGAACCACGCTCGCAAATAAAGACGTCTTGGTTGCCTGTGGCGAAGACTTTTTCCGCACAAAACTGCGTTTCTTGAGGCGAAAGAAACTGCCCTTTTTTAATGTTGATGCGTTTGCCTGTTTCCCCAGCCGCGACGAGCAAATCGGTTTGTCGGCATAAAAAGGCAGGAATCTGTAAGAAGTCGACGACTTCTGCGGCTAAAATGGCTTGTTCAGGGCTGTGAACATCCGTGCAAATGCGGACGCCGACTTCGTCTTTAATGGCTTTTAAAATATCTAAACCTTCACGCACGCCGTAGCCTCTAAAGGAACGGTTGGACGTTCGGTTGGCTTTGTCGTAAGAGCTTTTGAAATAAAAGTCCACTTCGTTACCGTAGCTTACCATAATGGCATTTAGGCGTTTAGCGACGCCCAAGTTCATTTCGCCGTTTTCGCCTTCTAAAATACAGGGCCCAGCAATGACGGTAAAGGGTTTGGGTGAACTCATGGGAATTGTCCTTCTAGGGTGTTTGAATTATTCACCTAGTTTAGCGTAAACTTGTGCGTTCTTCAAGGGGGAATTGTTTGTGAACGTGGCTTTCGTCATGGCAAGCGTAGTGTGGTAATCTTTATCGAAAGTTCAGCAGATCCTTTTTTTGAGAGATTCATGAAAGAAATGCAGAGATTGCCTAAAAACAAATTACTGATTTTCTTTCTTTTCTCAGGGTACTAACGATTGTATTGTCGCCTTGCATTGGGGCGTGTAGGTTAAGTTTGAGACAAACACTAGACCAAACTTGAGATGCTATGAGACAACAGATCTGCGTCACAAATCAAAGAAAGCGTCTTATGAAAGTCGTCCTACTCGCAGGGGGCTACGGCACCCGCATTAGCGAAGAAAGTAGCCTGAAACCCAGACCCATAATTGAAATCGGGGGCAAGCGGGTCTTACGCCGTGGAAGCAGAGGAGCATCCGCATGAAGCGACTTTATTGCAGTTGAACAGTGACAAAGCCTTGACGCATTTGGATTGGAAACCCCATTATCTTTTCAAGCAAGCGGTTCAAGAAAGCGTGGTACAAGGCGTTTTACGCTGGTGAACACATCATCGATTTTAGAACCTATCTTCATGAAAGTTGTATTCTTTTGAACAGAGTACAGCAATGAGATATTTTGACCTGTGTTTCGGCTGAAGACACACTAATCTCATAGTCTTTACTCAAACGTCGTGACCCATTCATCCAACTGAATGTACGTTCTAC
>CANGYO010000060.1 GCA_947458095.1 Vampirovibrionales bacterium
GACACCAAAAGCGATCGATCGTCTTTCTGCGAAGCGTTGTATCGCAAGGCTTGAAGGGCATGAAAGCACGCTGTGTTCACAAATCGAGCCTGTAAGCTCGACCTGTCCCACAAGGGATTTAATCGTGCTTCTTGCGCAAAAACCTGCCCTGACGGCAACGCCACCGCTACCCACACCAAGCCCACAGGTTTGGCAACGGTGCCTCCCTCTGGCCCAGCAATGCCTGTGGTGGCAAGTCCCACACAGGTTTCAGGGGTATCGCTCAACAAACGAACCCCCACCGCCATCGCTTTCGCCACTTGTTCCGAAACCGCTCCATATTGATGCAAGACGTCTTCATCCACCCCAAGGTATTTGACTTTTGACGCATTGCTATAGGTCACGATGTTCGCATCAATAAAGGCAGACGCCCCTGCTTCCTTGATAAAGGCATGACTCAAGCCACCCCCTGTGCAGGATTCGGCAACAGCCAAACGCAAGTCGGCTTGATCCAGCATCGCCAAAAGCAAGGGAGGCAAGCTTTCTGCTTGGGCTTCCAACAAAAAAGGACGCACCGTGTCAGGCAGCATTTTAATAAAATTATCAAAAACGGTTTTTGCCTCAAGTGCCGTCCCTTCACGAACGCTCAAACGCAAGCGAACCCGACCGTCATCGCTCACATAGGGTGCCACTTCAGGACGGCTAAAATGAGCCAACCCTCCTAAGGCTTGAGACAAATGCGATTCGCCAATACCATAAAACCATAAGTCTCGTGTGTGATGGGTGCCAAGGGTTTTGTGGTACTTTTTTGCCCATGCTGTGATGCGTGCTTGAACGTCGTTCCACATCGCTTTCATTTCTTTCGGCACACCAGGTAAGGCAACAATCACCTTGCGGTAGCCCATGAAATACCACCACATACCAGGGGCTGTACCGATCGGATTGAAAATTGCTTCACTATTATAAGGCAGCATAGCTTGCTTGCAATTCGACGGGGGCATGGCTTTGCCAAGTGCTTGAAAACGACTGGCAATCAAAGACAAGGACGCACTGTCTTCCACCAACGGCACGCCAAAGCCTTCGGCAAGCGATTTAAGGGTCAAATCATCTTCCGTTGGGCCTAAACCGCCTGTTAGAATGAGAATATCGCAGTGGGCTAACATTTCTTTGGTGGCTTGGAAAATGGCGTCGGGGTCATCTCCCACGCTGGCGTGGCGAGTGGTGACGGCTCCCATTAAGCCGACTTGTTCAGCTAGCCAAGCGGCGTTTGTGTTGACGACTTCGCCCCACAGCACCTCATCGCCCACCGCAAGCGTGGCGATTTTCAAGGGACTCGGGGCATCGTTGGGGTGGGGGGGCATCATCATCATCTTCAATCCCTTTGCTTGTCTCTGCATTTTTCTATTATACTTGAAATACATAAAATTGAGGAGATTCCTTATATGGCAATTAAATTAAAAGACAAAACCGTCTTTATTACTGGGGCATCTAGTGGCATAGGCAAGGCGTGTGCGGAAGCCTTCGCCGCCAAAGGATGCCGTCTTTTGCTCACGGCTCGGCGAGGGGAACGCTTGGAAGCCCTTGCGCTTAAATTGCGAGAGAAGTACAACACGCATTGCTTGGTGGCGGAACTCGACGTGCAGAAGAAAAAAGCCATCGATGCCTTGGTGAGTTCTATTCCGCCTGCCTATGCGGATATTGACATTCTGGTGAATAACGCAGGACTCGCCTTGGGGAAATCCCCCTTGCACGAAAATAATCCCAAGCATTGGGATGCCATGTTTCAAACCAACGTCATGGGCTTATTACATGTGACCCACGCCGTTTTGCCTGCCATGATTGAGCGTGGCAAGGGTCACGTCATCAATATCGGATCGGTGGCGGGTCGAGGGGCGTATGCAGGCGGCACCGTCTATTGTGCAAGCAAATCGGCGGTCAAATCCATTAGCGAAGGGCTAAAGCACGACTTGCTTGGCACGCCTATTCGGGTGACGTGCATTGAACCGGGTATGGTGGAAACGGAGTTTAGCACCGTGCGTTTTGAAGGGGATGCGGACAAGGCATCCAGCGTTTACGCAGGGGCGACACCACTTACGGCGATGGATATTGCGGAAAGCCTGGTCTTTGTCGCAAGCCGTCCTTTGCATGTTAACATTAGCGATATGTTGATTTTAGCAACAGATCAGAGCGATGCGACCACTGTTCATCGTCGGGGTTAGCAAGCAAAACACACCGTCATTGCGAGCGTAGCGTGGCAATCTCCTCCCCACAAAGCCTCTACAGATTGCTTCACATACGTTCGCAATGACGATTTCCACTTTCATAAAACTTTCTACATTGTTACAAAGTTCGTAACATTTTAGTGACAAACGTCGTAGATTATGATTTAATTGTTTTTACAATGAAGGTGCGAGATGTGTTATTAAAGTGGGAAAGGGGACGTTGTGATGATGAATCGAGTCGGTGCAGGTGGTGGATACGGCGGTGGAAGCTATAGCGGATTCAGCTCCCCCAACCCTTTTGGAGGCTATACCGCATCCTACCAATCGGGGGGCTATCAGCCAGCCCAATACAATTACAACGGCGGTTACGGTGGCAATGCCTTCCGTGGAGGCTATCATGGTGGCGATCAATTCATGCGAAGCGGAGGCTGTAACACGGGTTATCAAAACGCAGGTTTTGGTTACAATAACGGTGGCTATGGCGGTTATGGTAATGGGGGCTACGGGAACGGTGGTTTCGGCTTCGGAGGCGGTCGCTGTGGCACAGCAGGCTTCGGCTTCAATGGTGGCGGAGGTGCCATCCCACGTCCTGGTTGGTTTCAAACGCCAAACGGTCCAGCCTATGTTAACTTTAACACCTATTTCAACAGTATTACGGGTGCCTTAAACGGCTTGTACGGCGGCAACTTTAGCGGAGGCTATGGTGGATACGGAGGCTTTGGCGGATTAGGTGGATTTAGCGGTGGATTTGGCTCCATTTTTTAGGGGCTACCTTCAAAAAGCCCATAATGGGTACTTTCTGTGCACGAAGCGTGAGTGATTGCAAGCAATCAACAAAACAAGCCGTTTTTCTTTTATGTACGTCTATGTACATGCAGTCAAAGCCGTTTGTGTTTCCTTGAAATTCCACCATTCTTGACTATTTGAAGAAAGCCCCCAGAAGCAAGCCCGTTTCAAAGCCCGACAACCACGCCGTTTCAATTTTAGCGCCTGTTCCAAAGGAATCGCCTGCTAAATAGCAAGGCGGAAAGTCTGTGGGTAAATCCAACGCAAAAACAGGATCTGCGAGAGGCGTTTCCACCAAGGCATAACGCCAACAATGCGTTTGCACTGTCTCATAATCGCTGGGTTTAATCTGCGTGATGTCTTCAACCGCCAAAAGCAAGTCGTTTTGCAAAACTTCAAGCGGATCGTCAAAGTGGGCTTTGGCGTATTCAGGCGTGCTATGAACCGTAAACGCCTGCTGATTGTCGCTGGCTTGTTCGTATTTAGCCACATTACACGCCAGCCAACGCACAGGTACCTTCCCCGTAAATGCCACACCGTTAGGGTAGTCAAACACAGGCGATCCGTGCTTGCTAACCGCCATGACCGCAATCGAAGGGGCGTATGCTACGCTCGCTAAAGCGTGAGCTTGAGCCTCACTTAAGGCAATGCCCGAAGCATCCAACAATGCCAAAGTCTGCGGTACAGGTGCGGTTACGATGAGTTGACGACCTTCTAAAATTGCACCGTCTTCCGTGTTATTTTCCAAATGAGCCTGCCATTTTTGACCGGCTTGCGTGAGTTTGACGACCCGTTGCCCTAAGAAAGCATCCGCTTTGAGTGCTTGAGCCAATGCCTTGGGTAAAGCCGTCATGCCTGCTTCGGTGGGGATGTATCGTGGGCGTGGGTGAGCATCGGGCGTGCCGTCTTGAAAGTTTAAGGTGTTAAACCATGGTTTGACGATGCCTGCTTCCAACCAGGCATCGACTTCGGCTTGAAAGCGAACGTCGCTTGCGGTGAAGTACTGTCCGCCGTGATCCAAACGCAGTTCACCCATGCGACGAGTCGCCAATCGACCGCCTAGGCCACGTCCCTTGTCGATTAAAGCCACGCTCAAACCTTCGGCTTCTAGGACTTTGGCGGCACTTAAGCCTGCCATACCCGCCCCAATAATAAGGACGTCATACGTTTTCTGTTCGAGATCTTGAGTCGTTTTAATGTTCATGAATAAAGACCTTTGTTATTTCGATGAAATCGGTGCTGTCGCTTGCATTCACGTGGGTATCTACCTTTAAAATAATGCCCTTGTGAAGCACAACCACGCCAGATAACTGAAAACCGTCACCTTCTAAGGCACCGATGCCATGACCGTCCAAAATCGCAGGGATGCCTTTCGCAAAAGACTCCCACCCAAAGAGCTGGTGCAAGTTCCCACGACGCAAACCGACACTTTTATAAAGCACCCGTTCCTTGTCGCTAAAGCGAGGGAGTTCTTCTAAACCAAAATGCTCAAAAAACGCATGAGTCTCCTCATTTTCATCGCTCATATGCACCAACGCCACCGTAAAGCCCACCGATTCCAAATAGGCAAGATTGTCCTTCAAATCATGGAGCATGCTACGGCAGAAGGTGCATCCGATATGGCGTAAGAAAACGAGCATCAAGGGGGCGTCTTGACTAAGCTCCACGACGGTTTCGCCGTCTTGAGTCTTTAGGTGGCGAAAGGTAATGGCGTGTTGCCCGTGATAAATCAAGGTGTCGTCTTCATCCAGCTTACGCCAATGGGCATAGGCTTGTTGCAAAATAAGCGTAAAGGGTATCCACCAAATGAGGTCGTTGGTGACGATATTTGCCCCAAAACTCAAGGGAAAGCGCGCTTCAATTAGGGCTTTTGCAAAGCCCAAAGGCCCGAGTATTTTTCCCAACAATCCCACCAAGACAATCGCCCAATGCTTGTAAGGATTGCTTGCCGCTGCCCAATAGCCAACGCCGTAAACCCCTACAATCATGCCGATACACTGCCACAATTCAGGATAGTTTGGGGCTTCCATACCGCACCATTCAAACAGGGTGTAAGGAAATAAAACGACTAACGCTCCCCACAAAATGTTGTAAAATCCCGCCAAGACCAAGCTTAACCGCATCCATGGGGCGAAGGGATGCTTCCATGTGGGGGCATCGGCGAAAATGAGTCCTAGTTGTTGAAGGGTGGCGGTTTTCATGGTGTTTTCTCAATTCGTGTGTATTGAATCTTGTAGAGCAGACGCTAAATCAGGGAAGGCGAAGGCATAGCCAGCTTCCACAATCCGCTCGCTTGAGCATCGTTGACTGGCAAGCAAAATAGACTCACCCATGCCTTTTATCCCATATTCTAACAGAAAAGCAGGCACTGGAAACGGCGTGGGACGACGGAGTCCTTCGCCTAGTTGAGCCGTAAAATCTTTGTTGCGTTCAGGTGTGGGAGCCGTGACATTATACGCCCCATGCAGATCTTCATGGTGCAAGGCATGTAATAAAATACCAACGGCATCTTGAATATGAATCCAGCTCATCCATTGCGAGCCGTCGCCGAGAATGCCGCCTAAGCCCAGCTTAAACGCAGGCAACATGGCTTTTAAGGCACCGCCTTTGCCAGATAGTATCACCCCAAATCGAGTCTGCACCGTGCGGATGCCTGCATGCTTCAACAAATCACTTGCCGATTCCCAATCTTGGCAGACCTGAGCCAAGAAATCGTCGCCATAACGTGACGTTTCTTTCAAGACGGCATCCCCATTATGGATGCCATAAATGCCCACCGCACTCGCTGAAATGAAGACTTTGGGGGGATGTTCTAACGCACACAAGAGTTCACCTAGCTTGCGAGTGACATCCACACGAGATGCATAAATCCGCTCACGTTTGGTACTCGTCCACAAGCCTAAAATGCTTTCCCCTGCGAGATGAATCACGCCATCTATAGTGCCAATCGCTTCTAGGCGAGCAACATCGGTTTCCTTGTAGTGGAGCAAGTCCATATAAAGGGGAACCACGCCTGCCGTCAAGCGATCCGCTTTAGAACTGGGACGCAAAATCGCATATACACGGTGACCTTGCTTCAACAAGGCATCCGTCACGGCTTGCCCCACAAGCCCTGTAGCTCCTGTGACGAGAATGGTTTTAGTGGAATCGGTACTCATTGGATGCGTTTTCTTTCTCTCTTAATGAACGTTTTTATTTGAAAATAGTTCTCTGTGTCTTCTAGTCGTGTAAAACAGGCATGTAATCCCATGTCTGATCTAATAAGTTCACAAATCTTATAAAGAACTTCATTTTGTCTTCATTGCCTTCACAGAAATCTTCTATGGCATAAAGTGCGGAACGTCTGATGAGTTGCATTAAAAAGCGTTTTTCATGAAGCGGTTCTTCAAATTGAGCAATTTCGGTGGCGATTAAGGCGGGCAACTTGCGTTTATTCTGCCATTTGTACAAGCACGCCACATCAGCGAGCCGTTCTTTTAAAATTTGAACGGATCCATTTTCTTCAAGACGCTCTTTAACGTTGGTCGCCCACGTATCGATGTATTCTATAAAATCTGTAGGATTTTTAAAGGGTTCAGACGCCTTTTTAAGATTTTTTTTAGACGGCTTCTTCCCTGCCAACCCGAATTGTTGAAGAAAGTCGTCGTACAGGCTTTGCCATTCTTTTATTAACTCATAAAAAAGAGGGGCTAAGCTTGGGTGATGACTGGTTTTTAAAGACCACTCATCAAAGGCATCTTCTAAAATCAAGGTATAGGTTTCGTTTTTGTACTTGTCGTTTTGCCAAGCCGCACACTGTTGCAAGGCACTTAACCCGTCGCCTTCATTAAAGGTAAACAACAACGAACGCCACGCCGTGTACATATAAGGCAAGGGTTCCGACTTCTTAAAGCTTAGGGCTTCTCGTGCCAAGAGTTTCTTACGAAATTCGGACAAGGGCATCTTTAGGCGTTCTTGGCTGTCGTCAAAGTGAATCATCCACCGCTTCATTTCGGCTTTGGTCAAGTAGTTCTGCACCATGGCATCCACAATACCAAGCTCGTCATTGCAAAAGGTCATCAGCAAAGCAAAGTCACCGTTTTGCCATTCCGTCACCAGCAAAAACACTTGATCGCCTTTTTCTGAAATATAGCTACAGTAAGCGTCTTGCTTTTTAATGTTCGACGCCCATGAAGGCGGCACATGACTCAAGGCATCGAGCTGTTCTGCGTCTTTCGCCTGATACACGCGCGACAACTGCAATTTTTTCAACGCAATTTCAGCTTCTTTGCGTTCATTCAACGGCACTTTTTGCGTGGAAGGGTATTTAAAGTAGCGATTGTGAATCCCCCACGCTGCCAAAATACTGCCTGAATTGCCCAAGCTTTTCAGTAGCCACATCCGCAATTTGGGTAGGGTCGACCCTTGCAATAATAAAGGCAAAGCGAAATTAACGATGCTTTTCGCTGGCACGCTGGCTTCAACGCTATTTAAAATCTCAAAAAGCTCTTCAGCAGGGACATCCAAAAACGCTTCGATGAATTCTGTCATGGCATCGGGGTTTTCTTCCGCCATTTCAAAGACCCGTAAGGCTTCACGTTCCAGCAATCCTTCGGGATCCTTCATATTTTCAAAAAAGAATTCGGGATCCACCTCATCGCCCAAGGAACGCAACATAATATGGATGACATCTTTCACGTCATCCGCCACACTAGGGTTGGCGACAATAGCATAAAGCGGTTTTTGCAACGCCTTGAGTTCGCCAATTTCCATTATCAAGTCGGTAATGGCTTCAAGTCGTTTGTGTTGGCTATTTTCACAGGTTTCGAGTTCTTTTAATAAGAAGGGATACCACGCGTCTTTAGGCGCCAGGCTCAATAAAAAATGCCCTGCTTTTTCACGTTCAGTGCGAGAGGGGGTCGTTTGAGATTGCATGAGTTGAAGGGTATCGACGAGCTGGCGTCGGAGTTGCATGGGTGAAAGGGTGGAAGACATAAGGCTTACTCGGAAACAGTTGTTAACGTTTCTATCCTATCACAAACCCTCGATTTTCACAAAAAAGCGTGATGACACGATTATGGCATCATCACGCTAGGCTTATAAATGATTTGTTTTACTTGAATCAGCCCTTCATAATTGGGGGAGGCGGTGAATTGAGATCTATATATTTACCTACGAGTTCTTTAATCCTCAAAGCGTCTGAAGATAGTTGAAGTTCTGCCTGTTGCACCTGCTCTTTAAGAGCCTCAAATTCTTTCCGAGCTTTTTCTAAATTAGAAGCAAGGGATTTTATGTATAATGCGTCCGAACGCTTTCCGAATGGTTGCTTTTGTGCATACGCATTTTGGCGTCTCAAATTATAGAGTTTTTTTCCAGCTTGTATAAACTGATCTTCTAAAGATTCTTGTAGATTCCCACTACGTTGAGCGTCACTTACTTTCGCTTGTGTAGTGTGGGGGGGGGGGGGTAAGGCGTTGACCTGCGAAACGAGGGACGATATTCATCGACATTTTTTCCTTTTTTATTATCGGGGTATTATAGCAAGATCCACATGATCTTACACTCACATAAAAGCCCCTCAAGCCTAGCTTGGAACGCTGACGTTACACATTGTTACAATGACTTTAGGATCGTGGGCTATAAGCACCAAACCGCCAACGCCAGATGCGGATTCGCCTCGATCTTCGCCAAAAAGCGTGGCTGGTGAGCCGTGTAATACCGCTCAATACACCGTATCGCCAGTTGTACCTGCTCTTCACCCACCACACTTTCTTCGCATTGCCACGTAAACGCCCGACTGTAAAAATCCAGCAAGACATAGGCAATTTTCGCCATCACCACGCTATGCCAAAACGACGCCCCATACAAGAGTGGGCTTTCTCGACGCAACAAATGAAACAAAAAAGGCTTGCCGTAGCGATCCAACAGCTCGGCAGGAAAGTCAATCGTCGCCAAGTCTTTTTCGGTGATGATCGCATCCCCAAAGAGGCGGGGATCCTGATAACGCCCCTTGAATCGCCACTGCCACAAGGGAAAATTGCCGTATTCACTGCGTAACCAAGTCCCCAACACACGATGCGTTTGCTTCGCCGTGGGAGCCGTCTTGCTTGGCGTTTTACGAGACTTGGACAAGGTGAGATCCTGCACGGCACGCAAGGCTTGCCAAGGGGTGAGGGTGTCATCTTGCCAAATGGGGAGGGTTTCGGCTTCGACAAAGGCTTGAAAGTGCGGTCTTGAAAAGCGTTGAAAGCCTTGAAACGGAAAGGGGAATCGGGCATAGCTGGTTTTTTCGTGAAGCCTCGTGGGGTGAAACGGCGACGGCAAGGCATCAGATGCGGTAGCGAGCGTTTCAAGTTCAGCAGGTTGCACAGGGCTGTTCCACAAAAACAAGTGCGATTTGGCGACGGTTGAGCAGGCAGCGGAAACATCGTAGCGAGGGGCTTCGTTGGCATCTGCATTGGGCAAGCGAGCAAAGGGAAAGCGTTGACAATCAAGCGGTTTAGCGTCCGCCCCTTCATGGTGATGAATCAAGCAGTGCAAGGCATCATCCCAAAAAACGCATTCATTATTCGCTTTCAGCGGTAGAAAGTAGCCCCAATCGTCGATAGTTTCAAAATCCACGCCTTCGGCTGCCAAGCGAGCCTTCACCCAATCCAGCTTGAGCAGGGCATCGGCACGAGGCGTGTCAATGGGGACTCGCCACGTGTTACAGCAGTGTCCGCACTGGCTACATTGGAAGGTGGTCGAAGTGGAAGCGGACAATTTGCAAACCCTCTTGACAAATTATGGGGATTTTGCTTATTAGTACCCTTTATGAAAATAAGTATAGCTCAAACATCAGGCGGATTCAAAAAATATCTTTATCTAAGACTTGGCATTTAAATTGTGTTTCATCTAAAATAAAAATGAAGACCCACAAACCTAAAGGATGCCGATGATGATGAGTGCCACAACCAAGTATATTTTCGTAACAGGCGGCGTAGTCTCGTCTCTAGGTAAAGGTATCGTCGCTGCATCCTTGGGTAGACTCCTTCGTGCCAGAGGCTTAACCGCCTCTATCTTAAAGTTTGACCCTTACATCAATGTGGATCCTGGTACGATGAACCCCTACCAACACGGCGAAGTCTTTGTGACCGACGACGGTGCCGAAACCGATTTAGACTTGGGGCATTATGAGCGATTTATCGACACCAACCTCACGAAGCTAAACAATGTCACCGCAGGGCGTGTGTATCAAACCATTTTGAAAAAAGAACGCCGTGGGGAATATCTTGGGGCAACGGTTCAAGTCATTCCGCATGTCACCAATGAAATCAAACAACGCATTAAGGATGCCACCACTCGCTTGGCACCTGATGTCATGATTGTGGAAATCGGCGGAACGGTTGGGGATATTGAGAGCTTGCCTTTTATGGAAGCCATTCGCCAATTTCGCTATGGTGTAGGCTTTAAAAACGCTTGCTTCATCCATGTGACGCTGATTCCCTATTTGCCCACCAGTGGCGAAGTGAAAACCAAGCCCAGTCAACATAGCGTCAATACCTTGCGTAGTATCGGGATTCAGCCTGATATTCTCGTTTGCCGAACGGAACACCCCCTCACTCGTGCGGACAAGCAAAAGCTCGCCTTATTCACCAACATCGAATATGAAAACGTCATTATGGGCGAAACCCTTTCGACGCTTTACGAAGTGCCTTTGGCACTCGAAAAAGAAGGCTTAGCCAAATCCGTGTTGAATGTGTTGAATTTGAACGATACGCCTGAACCGAATCTCACCGCTTGGCGAGCCATGGTCGACAAAGTGAAAAATCCCACGCATCATGTGGATATTGCCATTGTGGGTAAGTACACGCAACTATCGGATGCTTACCTTTCCGTCGTAGAATCCTTGTATCACGCTGGTATTGAGCATGCTACAAAGGTCAAACTGCACTGGATTGATTCCGAGCAGTGTACGGATGACGCCACGATTGCAAGCCTCTTAGAAGGCAAAGACGGCGTGGTTATTCCGGGAGGCTTTGGTTCTCGTGGGATTGAGGGGAAAATTAACGTCGTGCGTTATGTACGTGAACATAAAATCCCCTTGCTAGGCTTATGTGTGGGACTTCAATGCGTGGTCATTGAGTTTTCCCGTCACGTGGCGAATCTTCAAAATGCCAACAGCTATGAGTTTGACGAGCAGACGCCTCATCCTGTGATTGCCATGATGAACGAACAAAGAGAAATTACGGAAAAAGGCGGAACCATGCGTTTGGGGCAGTATCCGTGCCACTTGATTAAGGGATCTAAAGCCTATGCGGCGTATGGCACCGAAGTGGTTATGGAACGTCATCGTCATCGCTATGAGTTCAACAATACCTATCGTGAGCAGTTGGAAAGCTTGGGCTTGGTGATTTCAGGCACATCACCTGATCGGGAGCTGGTGGAAGTCGTCGAGCTGAAGGATCATCCGTTTTTTGTGGCGGTGCAGTATCACCCTGAGTTTAAGTCTCGTCCGAATCATCCGCATCCGTTGTTTACGGCATTTGTGGGCAAAGCCTTAGAGGTCCAGCGTTTGGCGACGGCGAAAGTACTTTAATCCGCCACGTATAGCCGAATATAGCTATAGTGCTTTAATAATCAACCATACTTGTCTCTTCGTTGTCACTCGGGTTCTCGATGTGCTTATGGTCGTCTTTATATAGTATAGTAAAAGATAGGTAAAATAGGCTATAATAAAGGGGTATTTGTTTAGTTGGAGAATCCCTTATTTATGACTTATCCTTTAGCCTTACGTCAACTTGCTGTAGAAAAAGTGCGTCAAAAAGAAATGACTCAAGCCAAAGCCGC
>CANGYO010000061.1 GCA_947458095.1 Vampirovibrionales bacterium
ACATTTTGCGGACGTCGTGCAAGGGAATGATGCGAGGAGGTGGGGAAAACAACCTTTCTCATTCACGAAGTGAATCTTCGTCTTTAGGAAGGAGAGGTTGGGAGAGGAAACCAACGGTTTTCTTTCCCAAGAGAAAAAGTCAGAGACTTTTTCGACTTGAAGGGGGGATTTTCAAGGGGGGACGAAGGGGAGGAGAAACGCAATGCGTCCTTCCCCGTCCCCCCTTAAGCGCATTTAGAGGTGTTTGAGACCTTTGTGCGAGCAAAGGTCTCTGACGCACCAGCTCAAAATGGAGCGAAAAATCCCAAAAAAACGAAAAGTTTTGTCTGAAAGCAAGTAGTCTGCCCTTAATACCCACGCAGGGAGCGGAAGCGAGCAGCGGTGCGAGCTTCTGATGCCGCCAACGATTTGTCTCGATTGGCTTGAGACTTCGCTTCTTCAACAGCCGTCGTCTTCACCGAGGCTTTTCCGCCTGTGTAACGATCATTTTGTGCCGATGCACTCACGGCTTCTTCCAACTTGCCCTGTTTCTTTAAGTCCAACAACGCCTTAAACAATTCGGTGACAAACTGTAGTAAACGCTCGCCACTAGCCCCCATGTGCTTGAAATGAAGCGTTGCAAAGCTATGCCCTTCATTCGATTTGGCTGGTGCCACCCACCGCAATTTCGGAGCAATCCCAGCAGGCAAGAGCTGTTGCAAGTGCATCCACTGCTTTAAGCCATACGGCACGCTAATCTTCAGCTGTTCTTCATCGGTGCGTACTAAGGGGATGTTGAGTTCGGTGGATTGCACACGCAAGCGAGCCAAATGCACCAACTGCTTAGCAGGCGCAGGCACTTTACCAAAGCGGTCTTGCCATTCAGCCACGATTAAATCCAACTGCGTTTCGCTCTTGGCGGCGGCTAAACGTCGGTATTCTTGCAATTTCACGTCTCGACTGCCCACATAAGGTTCAGGAATAAAGGCGGTGATATTGAGATCAATAACCGCTGGCTCTTGCGTTTGCTCTTCCAAGCGTTCGCCCTTGTGAGCCGCTTCCACCGCTTGATTCAACAATTCACAATACATTTCAAAGCCGATTTGCATCATGTGACCGTGCTGTTCCGCTCCCAACAAGTTACCCACGCCTCGGATTTCCATGTCTCGCATGGCGATTTGGTAACCACTGCCTAAGGCGGTGAACTCTCGGATGGCACGCAGGCGGTTTTTGGCATCTTCCGTAAGTACTTTATCCGCATCGTGATACAAATACGCATAGGCTTGCACATCACTACGCCCGACTCGTCCACGAATTTGGTACAACTGAGCCAAGCCGTAGCGATCCGCATCATCGATAATCAGCGTGTTGGCGTTGGGAATATCCACCCCACTTTCAATAATGGTCGTGGCAACCAAAATATCAAACTGCTTATTGGCAAAATCGAGCATGGCGGTTTCCAGCTCATTCGGCGGCATCTGCCCATGGGCGACACGCACTCGGGCTTCAGGCACAATTTTTTCCAGTTCCGCACAACGATCGTAAATACTTTGGACTCGGTTGTGAAGGTAGTAAATCTGTCCGCCACGATCCAGCTCATGCAGAATCGCCATACGCAATTGAGCAGGATTAAAACCTCCGACTCGTGTTTGTACAGGCAATCGGTTGACAGGGGCGGTATTGATCAAACTCATTTCACGCACGCCAGACAACGACATGTGCAAGGTACGAGGAATAGGCGTCGCCGACATGCTCAAGACATCCACATTCGTTCGCATTTGCTTGATGCGTTCCTTGTGAGCCACGCCAAAGCGATGCTCTTCATCGATGACCAGCAAGCCCAAGTCTTTAAAGATAATATCTTTTTGAAGCAAGCGGTGCGTGCCAACCAAAATATCAATTTCGCCTGCCTTCATTTTAATCAGCGTTTCTTTTTGTTCCCGAGGCGTTTTAAAGCGAGACAAAAGCCCCACTCGCACACCCCACGGAGCCAGCCGTTCGGAAACGGTGTTAAAATGCTGTTGAGCCAAAATCGTGGTCGGCACCAAAAAGGCGGTTTGCCTGCCTGACATCACGCACTTGAACAAAGCTCGCAAGGCGACTTCGGTTTTACCAAAGCCCACGTCTCCGCAAATGAGCCTGTCCATGGGTTGGTGATGTTCCATGTCTTTTTTGGTGTCTAAAATCGCCTTCCACTGGTCGGGCGTTTCTTCAAAGGGAAAGGCTTCTTCCATTTCGACTTGCCACGGGGTATCCGGTTCAAAGCTAATGCCTTTGACTTCTTGACGAGCCTTGTAAAGCGCCACCAGCTCATTGGCGATATTTTGAATCGAGTTTTTGACTTTCGCCGTCACCCGACGCCATTCCGCCCCGCCCATTTTAGACAATACAGGTTTCACATCGCCTGTACCATTAAAGCGAGCTAGCAAATGCAGTTGCTCTACAGGCAAGAAGAGACGATCATTCCCACGATACTGAATCTCAAGGTATTCACGCTTTTCCGTTTCCATGACGATTTGCTTGAGTTCCACAAACTGCCCGATGCCGTGCTTGTGATGCACCACATAATCGTTGGGTTTTAAGTCTGACAAGGAATTAATCGCCCGATCTTGATCCCGCTTATGCTTGTTTTGACGCTCACTTTGCGTGCGACGTACTCGCCCACGTCCGAACAGTTCAGCATCCGTCAGATAAATCATTTTGAGATGAGGCAAGTAAACGCCGTCATTTAAAGCGGTTTTGCAAATAATGATCTCTAAGCCATCTAAGGATTTTTTGAGCTTGGCTTCCTGCACAGGATTTTCAGGATCATAAACATCCGCCCAATACTGAGTGGGCAAGTCCGCTTCACGACACAGATCTAAAAGTCGTTGGGGGTAGTCCGTTGCCACCCAAATTTGCACGCCGTCTTTTCGCCATGCTTTCATCGCCACAATGGCTTCGTCCAACTTGGCTTGAAAACGATGCACCACTTCGGCTTTGAGGGGATTCTGCAAGGTCACTTGTTCCATATCGGTCAATGCGACATCAGGCGTTAAGGCATGGTGAGCATAGGTATAGATCAAGCGATGCGACAACGGTTGATGCAACGCCCGACTAATGAGCTTCGCCGAAGCGTGCAAGGGATAGGACTCTGCTTTCGCTCCTAAATCCAGCAAATGCCCTTGTGCTATGCCCTTGTCGTATTGCGACGCAAATCGAGCGTCCAAGCTTTCCATTTGTACGCTGGCTTCTTGCCAGTCGTCCAGCACCAAAATCGACGATTTTGTGAGGTATTGCGTTAAATTGTGAAACGGCACCTTAAAGAAAGGGGCATAATAATTGAGATCATCAGGCACTACGCCTTGTTCGATGCTTTGAAGCTGTTGTTTGATATTTTCAGCCAAGCCGTCTAAATTATTTTTGTCGTCGATTTTTTTGGAATGTGCCTTTAACGCTTTCAATAAGAGCGGTTCAAGCTGTTCCTTGCGTGCTTGGGTTAAGACGAGTGTATCAATCGGAAAGATGGTGACGCCGCCGATTTTTTCAACCGAACGTTGCGTTTCCACATCCATCAAGCGAATATTTTCGACACTATCCCCAAAAAAGGACAATCTAACAGGCGAGGCGTTGACCGGGTAAATATCGAGCAAGTCGCCTCGGCGAGAAAACTCACCGACGGTTTGCACCAAGTCTTTCGGCGTGTAGCCCATGGCAATCAAGCGTTCAACAGCGTCTTCAATGTCTTGCTCGTCGCCTTCTTTCAGCGAAAGCCCTTCGTTGTGAAGGTAGTCCAAACTCGGGAAAGTAGGAATCAAATTACGGGCTTGCACCAAGTAGATGCCCGCTTTTTCCGCCTGCAAATCATGCAAAAACGCATAATGTTCGTTCAACACAGGGCAAGGAATGCGGGTCATATCATACGGCGAAAAAACATCGGTGGGGTAGCGATGCACCTGTTCTTGAAAGGCAAAGCTACTTTGAAAGCAGGGTTCTAAAGCAGCGTAAATGTTTAGCACACTGGGGGCATCGGGGCAAATCACCACGATAGGGGCTTGCGTTTCGCTGAGCATCAATTTTAAGAGCGTCGCTTTGGCGGTGGCGGTTTGCAGATGTTCCAAATGCACGGCGTGAGTTTTCTTGCCTGCTTTTTTGGGTTGTAAAACGGCGTTAACATCGTTGTGCTGGTGGATGCGGTGCATCCAATAAGCGGTGGCAAGGCTGTGTTGTAGCTTGGCGTGTGGGGTGTCAGTACTAGGAGGCGTCGGTGCGGAAACCATGAAGGGATCTACCTTTTTATAAAAACGACTGTGTGGAAGAACTTTCTCTATAAGTTCGGAATATCTTATTCTAGCACATTTCCCCTAAGTCGTGGGGAACGGCTTTGCAAAATCCACTTTTCGCACTTGCATGAGATTTTGTTTGGGGTAAGATTAAGTTAGTTGTATAGTTTTTCTCACATCAACCCTATTTCTTTAAGGATATAAAACACATGAACTTGAATACGTCGTATTCCCAATCTTTCAGTCAACTAATCATCGCAAAGCCTGTTTAACCGTCTGCTCCCGCCCAATCTCCACAACGTCAAGGTTTAAATGCGAAACCAGAAATACATCGAAAATTTAATCAAACCGTCGTTCGGCTTGTTCAGCAGACTATAGAAAAAGTGGGAATTGTTCTCGATACTGCAGCACAAAGAAAATTACAGACGTTGTTAGATGAGACGTATGCAAGATTAAATACACTACCTGATAGTGTTTGGTTAGTGCACGATGAAAAAGGGTTTGCTTTTACAGGGAAGCTTTTAGGCTCTGTTGATTTTATATTAAACACAAGTACGTTAGAAATTTTTTTACGAAAAGAAAAAGAGCGTATGGTGACATTGCCCAAAAATCCACTTCAAAAGAGAAAAATGCCCCCCCCTTTTAGATTCCAGTTCTTCGCCTTCTGAAATGCTTCGTGCGACATTAGCAAAAAATAATCACGTTCAAATGCAAGTTACTCCACATTCTTCCCGAAACCTTCAGGGTGCTTTAGAACTGCAAAACACAGGACACACTTTGGTTGACGATTCTATTCTCTTTGCTTTTCCAGAAGGCTTGACAGATGCGGTAGATTTAAATAAGCGACCACGTAAAAACGTACTTATTACGCCTGATATAGGTGAGATTTTAATCCTAGATGAAATTGCCAAAAAACGTTCATCTCGTAAAGCAGGTGATGCAACACGAAGACGTCGACCTGCAAGATCTATAGGAGTAAGGGAAAGAGCCTAAGTCTTCTACCCAAGACTCCTCCCTATTATGGAGCCGTCTGTCGTTTTGCCTAAATGTGCTTTGTGCCGTATAGTATCCGCTATACAAAACGGTCTATGGTCTCTTCATTGTCGCTTCGATTTTTTTGTTTGGTTATGTACGTCTATGTACACGCCCGCACAAAAAAATCTAGGCTCCTAGAATAGCCTCATAGCCTGTTTTATCTATCGAACACTATAAAAACGCTATTTGAGCTAAACGGCTCTAAAACAGAAACCCCCTTACCAGTAATGGAAGGGGGTTTAAACTGGGGTAGAAGGATTCGAACCTCCGGATGTCTGGACCAAAACCAGATGCCTTACCGCTTGGCGATACCCCATCATATTGAAAACCACTTAAGGTTTCCATACAGTTAATCTAAAACGATAAAAGAACACGTATTTAGATTAGCCTCACACCTTTTAATGTACGATGAACAGAATGGGGAGTCAAGCCTTTGGGCGAAAATTTCCCTCATCCAACTTACAAATCGTTTTCAGTTTGTTACGTTTTTAAAAAGAAACTTGCAATTCAAGTCTGTTTAAGGGAAACTCTAAGGGTGTCAACGTCTTTTTGGGCGTGAACTGTAATAAGATAAAGGATTTCAAACATGCCAGTACCTAAGCAACGCCGTGGTAAAGCCGACAAACGCGCCCGTCGCGCTAACTGGAAGGCACTCCCCACCGCCGTGACCTTCTGCACCAATTGCGGAAGCCCTAAATTAACCCATGCCGTTTGTACCGTCTGTGGCTTTTATAATGGACGCATCGTATCGCCACGTTTCGCTAAGAAAAGTGGATTCGATCAAGTTCAGGGTCAAATTCAAAACGGTATTGAAGAGCATGTGCATGACGAAAATCGCGGACATGATCACGCACACGGCCATTCACATGACGTTGTTGATGTTGAAACAAAAGCGGTGGACGTTGAAGCAAGTGCTGTTGAAGCGGATGCTGTAGATCTTGAAGTGAAAAAAGAAGAAGGCGCTAGCGAGTAATCGCTTGGCGTCTTCCAAGACGTTTGCTTATTCTGAAGCATAGTTACAAGACGTTGGTTTTTCCTAATTGAGGGAGTCGTTCATGGCAAATAAGCCAATCGTAATTGCATTAGATGCAATGGGCGGTGATTATGCCCCCGTTGAAACAGTCAAAGGTGCCATTCAAGGGGCGAAAGTCTATGGTGTTGCCGTTGAATTAGTGGGTAATCCTTCGGTGATTCAAGCCGAGTTGGACAAGTATGATACCCGTGGCTTAGATTTACGCATTGTGGAAGCCCTTGATGAAATCGGCATGGATGAAGTGCCGACGGTTGCCTTGCGTAAAAAGAAAAATGCCTCTATTGCTGTCACGGCTCGTCGAGTCAAAGAAGGTCATGCGGATGCCATGGTCGCCGCCGGTTCGACAGGGGCGGCGTTGGCAGCGACCTTGTTTAATATCGGGCGAATCAAGGGGGTTGACAGACCTGCCATTGGGGTGGCGTTGCCGTCTCAGCGTACGCCAACGCTGATGATTGACGGCGGAGCTAATGCGGATTGTACGCCTGAACTGTTGGTACAGTTTGCACGCTTGGGTCGTGCCTATGTGCAAGGCGTTTATGGGATTGAGCATCCCAAGGTGGGCTTGTTGAATATCGGTTCTGAAGAAGGCAAGGGCAACGCCTTTTCAAAAGAAGCGTTTGCGTTGTTGAAATCGGCGAGCGATTTAAGCTTTGCAGGTAACGCCGAAGGACGTGACTTTTTCATTAGTGAGTTTGATGTGATTGTGTGCGACGGCTTTTCAGGCAATGTGGCGTTAAAGTCTGCCGAAGGCATGGCGACCTTATTTGGGCGTTTAATCAAACAAGAACTCACGAGAAACAGTTGGACAAAGCTGGTGGCTCTGTTGGTAAAGCCTATTTTGGAAAAGGCTCGTAAGCATATTCATCATGAATATGTGGGGGGTGCCTTGCTTTTAGGCATTAACGGCATTTGTATTATTGCTCATGGGGGCAGTTCTGCTTTGGCGATTGAAAATGCCATTCGCTTGGCAGTGGCAGGCGTTAAGGGCGATGTCATGACTAAAATGGTGGCAGCGTCTCGTTTAAATGTGGATGCTTCTGCGTCTGTAAAAGCAAGCGACACATCAGAAATTAGTGCGGTATAGTGAGGAAAAAACGTGGGTAGCAATCCTAAGCAAGAACGTAATCAATACGGCGTCAGAATTATCGGCGTCGGCTCATCCGTTCCGCCAACGGTTTTAAGCAACGATGATATGGCAAAAATGGTGGAAACCACGGATGAATGGATCCAAACACGCACAGGCATTCGCTCCCGTCATGTCTTGAGTGGAGATGAAATGCTGACGGATTTGGGCGTTGAAGCCGCTAAGCGAGCTTTGGCGATGGCAGGCATTAACGGATCTGACATTGACCTTATTATTGTCGCCACCACCACGCCCGATGAACGCTATCCTGCCATGGCGTCTCGCATTCAAACGGCAATCGGCTCGACCAAGTCCTTTGGTTTTGATCTCGCCTTAGCTTGTACAGGTTTTGTGGCAGCCTTGATTACAGCCGAGCAATTTATACGGTCAGGCACCGCCAAAAAAGCCTTGGTTCTTGGAGCGGATGCCCATTCTCGTGTCATGGACTGGAGCGATCGTAATACCTGCGTTTTATTTGGTGATGCGGCGGGTGCTGTTGTTTTAGAAGCCAGTGAAGACTTTGACGGCTTTTTAGCCAACGACGGCAACCTAGACGGCAGTAAGGCGGATGAACTCCATGCTGATTATAACTTGGTGAACTGCCCAATTTTGCCACAGCCGACGCCACGTAATCCGTATGTGCAAATGAATGGTCGAGAGGTCTTTAAATTTGCGGTGGGTGTTGTGCCGTCTTCGATTCGTCAAACGCTTGAAAATGCAGGAGAAACGCTTGAAGACATTGATACCTTGGTCTTGCATCAAGCCAATATCCGCATTATGGATGCGATGAACGAACGTTTGGGGATCCCTCGTGAAAAAATGGTGATTAACCTTGATAAGTACGGCAATACGTCGGCGGCTTCGGTACCTTTAGCCTTGGATGAAGCCGTGCGTAACGGTCAGATTCAAAACGGCAATCGTGTGATGACCTGCGGTTTTGGGGGCGGTTTGGCTTGGGCATCCAGCTACTTTATATGGTCGGGACCCAGCTTTGAAAAAATTGCCTACATCCAACCTGCTCAAGAAGGAGGACGTGCCTAATGACCTTGAATGGCTCAAAAAAAGTGGCGTTTTTATTCCCTGGGCAAGGATCGCAAGTCGTGGGCATGGGGCAGGATTTTTATGAATCAAGTGAGACGCTAAAAGCCTTTTTTGATCGTGTAAACGCCTTGGTGACACCGAATGAAGCAGGGCAATCTTTGCTAGAAATTACCTTTAAAGGATCGACTGAAGAACTCAACCGAACGATTTATACACAACCGTCTATTTTAGCCGTGTCTTTAGCGGCGTATGAAGCCTTTCAAGCCCAAGTCCAAGTCACACCCTTGGCGGTAGCGGGGCATAGTTTGGGTGAGTTTTCAGCACTGGTCGCTTCAGGTGCTTTAAGCGTTGATGTGGTTGTGCCGATTGTTGAAAAACGAGCCAGTTTGATGGAAACGGCTCCTAAAGGCACGATGGCGGCGGTTTTGGGCTTAACAGCAGACGTCGTTAAGCAGACCTTAGAGGCCCTCGATCTAAACGATGAAATTGCTGTGGTCGCCAATGACAATAGCCCGTCGCAAATCGTGATTTCAGGCACGGTCAAAGGCATCGAGCTAGCCAGCCCTGCCCTTAAAGATGCAGGCGCCAAAAGAGTGATCTCCTTGCCTGTTGGCGGAGCCTTTCATTCGCCTTTAATGGATGTGCCTGCTCAAGCCTTTGCTAGTTTGCTTGAAAAGGCTCCCTTTCAAGATGCTCAGATCCCTGTGATTAGCAATGTGGATGCTCAAGCCAAGTCGTCCGCTGAAGCCCTTAAAACGGCGTCTATCTTACAAATGCCGTCGAGTGTGCAATGGACAAAAACCATGCAAAGCTTGGTTGAAACCCTTGGCGTGGATACCGTCATTGAGTTTGGACCAGGTAAAGTCTTAACAGGTTTAATTAAAAAGACCTATCCTGATGTTCAGATTTACAATGTGTATGATACGGCTTCACTCGCTGAAGTCTCAGGTGTTTTTCAAGGTAGCCCTGTGTTATCTTAAACCCTTTAATTAGAGAAGGATCTTACATGAACGCACAAAAACAAGTTGCTATTGTTACAGGAGGCTCACGAGGCATTGGTAAAGCTTGCGTTGAAACGCTTGCTCGTGCTGGTTTTGATGTCGCCTTTACTTACCATTCAAGCAGTGCGAAAGCCGATGAATTGGTCGCAAGCCTTACCACAGAAACAGGGCAAACACTCAAAGCCTATCAATCCGATGCGGGTGATGCGAAAGCCTGTCAAGCCTTGATTGATACCGTTGCGACTGACTTCGGATCGGTGGATGTTTTGGTCAACAATGCAGGCATCACACGGGATACCTTGATGATTCGCATGAAAGACGAAGATTGGGATGCCGTGATTCAAACGAATCTCACAGGCGTTTTTCATACCACTCGTGCCGCAGGTAAAGTGATGATGAAGCAACGCAAGGGCGTGATTATCAACATTTCAAGCGTGGTTGGCGTTTACGGTAACGCTGGGCAAGTCAATTATGCTGCGGCTAAAGCGGGTATTATTGGCTTGACCAAAACGGTTGCCAAAGAACTCGGTGCCAGAGGCGTGACTTGTAACGCCATTGCACCTGGTTTTATTGAAACGGATATGACAGGCGATTTGCCTCACAAGGATCAATTGCTCAATGCAATTCCCTTAAAACGATTTGGCAGTCCTGACGATATCGCCAATGCGGTGCTATTTTTAGCCACCAAAGGGCCATATATTACAGGGCAAGTCATTGGTGTGGACGGTGGGCTTGTATTTTAAGCTTGATACGTCATTATAGGAAGTGGGCAAATGGCCCTAGATTTAAATTGGAGAATGAATACTATGTCTAGCGTATTAGATCGTGTTAAAAAAGTCGTCATCGAACAGTTGAATGTCGAAGAAGATCAAGTGAAGCCTGAAGCAAACTTTCAGCAAGACTTGGGTGCGGATTCCTTAGATACCGTTGAACTTGTGATGGCGTTGGAAGAAGAGTTCGGATGCGAAATTCCTGATGAAGATGCTGAAAAAATCGCCACCATTCAGGATGCCGTGAACTACGTCGAGCGTAACCAGTAGGTTTCGCAGAACTTTCAGAGAAGGTCTTTATGCAAATGAAGACCTTCATCCCTCCTATTTTATAGTGTTTTAAATAATTAAGCAGACTTAGGCTATTCTAGGAGCCTAGACTCGCAGATGTGTGAGGTGTACACAAACGTACATAAACACATCGAGAATCGTAGCGACAACGAAGAGACAAGTATGGTTAATTAGTTAAAACACTATACGTCAAAATTAAACTATGTGGATCCCCCTGATGATGAGTCAAAAACGTGTCGTTGTAACTGGAATGGGCAGTGTTTCGCCTATGGGCAAAAATAATGCTGAATTATGGGAAAACTTAGAAGCAGGCCGTAGTGGTATTCGCTTCATTGAAGTCATCCCCGAAGAAAGACGCACCTGTAAAGTCGCTGGGGAAATTGTGGGCTTTAATCCTGAAGACCATATGGACAGGAAAAAAGCCCGTCGCATGGATCGTTTCTCGCAATTGGGCTTAGTGGCTGCGATTCAAGCTTATGAAGATTCAGGCATTGAAGGGCATGTGGAAAAGCATCGTATGGGCGTGGTCGTCGGTACAGGTTCTGGTGGGTTAATCACCATGGAAGACACCGTGATTGCCAGTATGGAAAAGGGTTACGGCAAAGCCTCACCTTTCTTGGTTCCCATGATGATTCCTGACATGGCATGTGGACGCATTTCCATTGAGCTCGGCATTACAGGCCCTAACTTCGCTTTGGTGACCGCATGTGCGACAGGTACCGATTGTATTGGGCAAGCCGTTAAAATGATTCAAACAGGCGAATGTGATGCCGTTGTCGCTGGTGGAGCAGAAGCTCCCCTAACGGCAGTCGCTGTGGCTGGTTTTAACAACATGAAAGCCTTAACAGGTCGTAATGACGACCCTGAACGTGCCAGCCGACCCTTTGACAAAGACCGTGACGGCTTTGTTATTTCTGAAGGGGCAGGCATTTTGATTCTAGAAGATTATGAAATCGCCAAAGCCCGTGGGGCGAAAATCTATGCGGAAATCGTGGGTTATGGTCGCTCTTCGGATGCCT
>CANGYO010000062.1 GCA_947458095.1 Vampirovibrionales bacterium
TGACCAACCTAGACAAACGTTTTAAAACAACCCACTACTCTCAAGAAGCCAACGACATTAAAGAAGCTCAACTGTACTGGTTAGAAAAAGCGTTAAGCGAAAGTAAGCAAAACCATCCACACCGTAAGCGTATTTTGGTCAAACACTTCCCTGTGGTAGCAGGTAATCCTAAAATTAACGATGAACATTATCTTTCCTTGCGACGTCAAAGTTTTGATCCCTTCTTTGAAAATTATGAAAAATACGGATTAGATGCTGGAATTAACGGGCATGATCACTTAGATGCTGTTAACAATATAACCCACACAATGGGTGAAGACGGCACGCCTAATAAATTAGCACACGTCCTTCCACAATATACCTTAGGCAGTTCTTCGCATGTAGAACCTTGGGCAACGAACGAAGCTTTTATGTACGATTGGGAAAAAGTCGCCTTACAATCGGTCAATACGTTAAGATTACCACAAACACCAGGGGCATTATTTTCAGACACAGGCTTTGGCATGCTAGAAGTAGACAATTCCCCCACAAAGGACGGTAACCCCGCTAATGTTTGGATCAACTACATTAAGCCACCTTCAGGTAAAGAACTTTACTACCATGGTGTACAAGTGAACCAGCTCGACCCTGGGGATGTGGGGCATCCCGATCGTTTCCGTTTAATCTACAGAAGCCTCATTGATCGTGTTTTAGGTTCCAATTAAGTGGTTCCTTACAAACAGCCCGATACAGCAAACAGCAAGAAACCAGCAGATTTAAGTAAAAAGCGCCGCCTTTAATAAGGACGACGCTTTTAGAAAAATCTGTCGAAACTTAGCTATGGGCTTCTTTATGAGCAGGAGCTTCTTCTTCAGCCACAGGTGTTTCACCTTCAGGCGTTGGAGCCGTTGCTTCATCAGCACCCACTTCTTCAACCGCTACAGGTTCCGTTGTGGTAGGTTCTGTGGCGTTTTCTTCACCACAACCACTCAACACGAAAGAACTCGCTAACGCTAAAGAGACTAAAGTCATTCCTAAAAATTTGATATTCATTCTCAAAACTCCTAACTATACTCTTCTACCATTTAAAGAGCAAAGATATAACACAAAGTAAAGACGAAAACATCATCTCTCTTCACTTGATACTATAGCATCTTCTTAAGAAAAAGGCACTAGAAGCTAATGCCGTCTGCGGTGTAGTTAGGGTTATACGTCACGCCAGATGTGTAAGAATCTTGAGGCATGGCATAGCCCATGCTATTGGGATCGATCATCATGGCAAGGTAGCTTTGCATCATGCTCATCAACATGCCCATCATTTCATTGGGATCATAATTGCTCGAATCGTCATACGCAATAGGCTGAGGCTGTTGCACATAACTAGCATTTTGCGTATAGCCATATTGAGGTGGTGTGGGTGGTACCGCATAAGGCTGTGGGGCTTGGGCGTAGCCAGTGGATTGAGCATAAGGCGATTGACCGTAAGGGTTTTGTGAGTTCACCGCTTGGTAGCTTTGACCTGTAGAGATGACCTGCCCCATTTGAACGTTGTTATAGCTGCTCCCAAATAAACCTTGCAGGTTCATTTGTACGGCTCCAGGATTAGACCCTGCATATAGGCCTGTGCCTTGTAATAAAGGTGAAACAAAGCTTGTGCCTTTGCTTTCGCCTGCTTTGAAGGTACGCAGACCGCCGTCGCTATTTTTTACGACAACCGTGTCAAAGTCGTCCATATTGGAATAATCAACAATGGTGCCTTCATCAATGTAAAGCGTGTCTTTCATACCATTTTTGGAATTAATCGTGGCTGAACGACCTGAACCGTTCAAGAAAATTTCACTGTTGTTACGAGCCGCACTTAAATCGACGGTAGCTCTGTCGGTGCCGTCCATATTCATAATCACGGAGTTCTTCTTCGCACCGTATGAATTGGCGATGCGTACATAGTAGCTCGACGATTGATCATCGTCTCCGCTGATTAAGACGCTGGCGTTGGGTGAATTGTCGACGGTTAAGTTGGTGTTACCTGAAGTCAAGTAACGCACACCATTTTGAACGTTATTTAAATTGACTTGGTTAAAGCTGCTGCCGTTGGCAAAGGTGGAAATGTTGTTTTTGCCGTAAAGGTTGCTGTAATCAATTTGGTTGCCACCTTGATTGTTGTAAGCAAAGTGATTGAAGTTACCGTTGAATGCTCCGATTTGCGAGGTGTTGTCTCCGTAAGCCCCACCGAGCTGTTGAAGCTGGAGGTTACCTGTGCCTTGGTTGATCGCAAAGGATTGACGGTAGGCGTTGTCTCCAAATTGGGAGATAAAGGCGTTGCCGTTGTAGTTGTCTGAAGCGACATTGTTGGTGCCGTTTTGTTCCGCAAATTGTTGCAAGTAAGTTTTTTTATAAGGGCCTGTGGCTTGAGGTGGGTATGGGAAGCCTAAGGCAGGCGTTCCGTAAGCAGGAGAACTCGCATAGCCTTGTGGCTGTTGATATGGGTTCGCATACCCTTGCTGTTGCTGTGGATATTGTTGCGGATATTGAGGGGCTTGATTCTGCAATGCATACCCTTGTTGTGGGCTGGAACCAAGTGAACCGCCTGACAAATGGCTCATATACATCGGTTGCCCGACGGACATCCCACCTAGACCTTTACCAAAAAGGTTGGAATTATTCGGTTGTATGAAGCTGTTTATAGAATTCATATGCCAAAAGTCCCTGTGCTAAAAAAGAATAGCACGTTGCTAAAGTAGATGTAACTGTGAACTAATAAAGTCTTTTGGTGGAAATGAATTGCCTCAATGTAACGAAACGTAAACTTGGATTTTGAAAACCCTTCATCTAGCTGATTTCAAGAAAAAAGTTTGCTCTATTTCAAGGCTGTGCTACACTAGACTTGTTAAACATAGGGATTTTGTCGGTTGCTTCCTTAAATGAGCCTTCGTGCAAATGAGAGAAAGTTAGGCATTCAACCTATTATGACAGTTACAAACGTGTCTTTTCCCATTTGGGATCTTAAGACGGTGGCTTAATGCCCAAGGATGTTGTTCTATGAGCCGAATAACTGAAACAAGCTGGATGATCGGTGGCCCACAAGGGAGTGGCGTCGATTCTTCAGCAACCTTATTTGCCCGCGCAATGGCGGTTGCTGGATTCTGGGTCTACGGTAAGCGTGAATATCACTCAAACATTAAAGGGAAGCATAGTTACTTCCAAATTCGTGCCAGTCACGATGTCGTGCGTTCGCATATTGATCCCATTCATATGCTCGCCACCTTTGAAGATTCTACCGCCGTCATTCATGCCCACGAAATTTTGCCTGAAGGGGCGTTAATTTACGATCCAGGTCTCACCAAGCCTGAAGTGCTTGAAATGGATGCTAGCGTCAAACTTTTTCCTTTAGATTATGAAGGGATCATCCGTGAACTCGCCGAAGAAGAAGGCAAGCCTGCGGCGAAATTGGCGATTGTGAAAAATACCATTTCCGTGGCGGCGTCTCTCGCTTTGTACGGCGTGGGTGTAGATGTCCTTGAAGAAGCCCTTAAAGGCTTGTTCCACGGCAAAAAATCAAAATTAGTCGCCATTAACCTAAAAGCAGGCATTAAGGCGTATGAAGCCATTAAAGCCATTGCTCATGCTCAAGATTTCAAATACCAAATGCAAGAACAACCCAATAAGCCAGCGTCTGAATCACGCTTGTTGATGAACGGGGCTGCCGCCTGTGGTATTGGTAAGTTGAAGGCGGGTATGCGTTTTCAAACCTACTATTCTATTACCCCTGCGGTGGATGAATGTATTTACTTGGAACAGCATAGCGAATACGGCATTGTGGTCTATCAAGCTGAAGATGAAATCGCCTCAATCAACATGGCAAACGGAGCTGCTGTGACAGGAGCCAGAGTCGCAACCGCTACTTCAGGACCTGGTTTTTGTTTGAAAGCAGAAGGCATCGGCTGGGCAGGCATGAACGAAGTGCCGACCGTTATTTTTAACTACATGCGTGGAGGCCCTTCAACAGGCTTGCCCACTCGTAGTGAACAAGGCGACTTGTTGTTTGCAGTAAACATCGGTCACGGCGACTTCCCCAAAATCGTATTGTCTCCTGGCGATATGGAAGAATGCTTTGAAGACGGCTTCAACTGCTTCAATTTCGCCGAACGTTACCAAACCCCTGTTATTGTTTTGGTGGACAAAGCCTTGGCGAACTCCACACAAAGCATTAAGAAGTTTGCGGATCAAGGCTTGCGTGTTGATCGTGGTAAGCGAGTCACTAAAGTGGATTCTTACGATCCTGCAGATCCTTCAACAGGTTTGCCGAAGTTCCCACGTTTTCAAATCACCGAAGACGGTATTTCACCACGTCCGATTCCTGGAACACCCGGTGGGATTCACTTCTTAACAGGTGACGAGCATACCGAATACGGCTTCATCACGGAAGAGCCTGCGGTTCGTATGCAAATGATGGAAAAGCGTGCTAGAAAATTGGTTACCGCAGCGAATGAGATCCCTGAACACTTACAATTTAAAGTGTACGGTCCTGAAAATGCGGATCTCACCATTATTGGTTGGGGTTCGACGAAAGGTGCCGTCTTAGACGCACTCGATCGCTTCGCCGAAGCAGGCAAATCCGTCAATTACTTGCATATTCGTTTGATGTCTCCCTTCCCTGTGGATGCCATTACACGCATTCTCAACAATGCCAAACAGCGTCTGATTATTGAAAGCAATTTCACCAATCAGTTGGCGAAATTGATTCGTCAAGAAACAGGTATTGATATTGAACATAAAGCCGTGAAATACACGGGGCGTCCCTTCTCACAATGTGAGATTTTAGAAGCCGTTAAAGAAGTGCAAGAAAAGCAATCAAGAAAGGTGGTGCTGATCAATGGCCACTAAGCAACACACAGAACAATCGTTCCCGACTTTGGACGTTAAATTGAAGCCCTTTCAATTGCGTTCTGATAAAAACCCTGACTGGTGTCCGGGTTGTGGGGATTTCGGCATCGTTAATGCCATTCAACAAGCCGTTTCCGAACTTCAACTTCAACCTTGGAAGGTGGAGTTCTTCGCAGGGATTGGCTGTTCAGGCAAATCCGCTCAATACCTTCAAGCGTATGGTATTCACACCCTTCACGGACGTGTCTTGCCCTATGCCTTAGGTGCCAAGATCGCTAACCCGAATAACGTGGTTATTGCCACAGGTGGGGACGGCGACGGTTACGGCATTGGGGCAGGTCACTTTATGCACGCTGGGCGTCGTAATGTGGATATTACCTATATTGTCTTTGACAATGAAGTCTATGGTTTGACCAAAGGGCAGGCGTCGCCTACCTTAGAAGTGGGCATGCAACCGAAGAGTTTGGCATTGCCCCACATTTCGCAAGCGATTAACCCACTTGCTTTGGCGATTGCTTCAGGCTACACCTTTGTGGCTCGTTCTTACGCCTTTGATGCTAAGCATCTCAAGCAAACGATTATGGATGCGATTAACCATCGTGGGGTTAGCTTGGTGGATGTTCATCAACCTTGCCCGACCTACAATGACTTGCACCCCAAGGAATACTACACGGAAACGGTGAACTCAGGTCAAAGCGAGTTGCCTCGTTTACAGTACTTGGAAGAAACGGGCTATAACGGTTTCGTGGAAGATGCGACGAATTTAGAAGCGTATCAAGCCAAGAAAATCGCTGCGATTGCTGAAGCGTACAAATTAACGGATCGTGTGGTTCTCGGCACTTACTGGAAAGTCAGCTTGCCCACCTATGCCGATCGTTTAGAAACGAACATCCCCTTGTTGCGTGAGTACGCCCCAATGGATGTGCCTTTCCACGATGATAATTTCATCGCCAACACGGATCTCTCTTCCGCTTGCGAAGAGTTTGTGGTTTAAGCCGATACACGTCTTTTCAAAAGCCCTTATTCAAAAAATAAGGGCTTTTCTATGTTTAACCAGTAGAGAATCTTACGCATGAAGAAAAATCTCTTGAAAACATTACGAAAACCCTTTCTTTGGGTACTCCTACTTTTTATGGGGATTATTCTTCTTCCGAATGACTGGTTTGATTTGACAGCTCCTCCAACACCAACCCAGCAAACGCAGTATCATGAATCTTCTTCCAGCAACCCAACTAAAATTGCCACTAAAGACTTGCCTTCTCGTAAAGGACTCCCTGAAGGATTCACGGAACGTAAAGCTTGCCGAGTCCTCAAAATCATCGATGGTGACACGATTTCGTGCGACTTAAACAACAATGGCGTGATTGAATCGCCCAACGAAAAAATCCGTTTCTTACAAGTCGACACCCCTGAAACTAAGCGTTCCAAGCAAAACCCTACAGGTAAAGCTCAACCCTTTGGCCTAGAAGCCCAAGCCTATACCCAAAAAATGACCGAAGCTAAGGTCGTTTACTTAGAATTTGACAAAAAAATAAGGGATCGTTATGGGAGAACCTTGGCGTGGGTGTATTTACAAGCCAAGGGAGGCGAAAGTGTCAATGCAGGCTTATTGAAGTTAGGGCTGGCCAAAGTGATGATTTATGCCCCCAACTATGCTCATCAAAATGAGATGGATGCAATCCAAGCTCAGGCAAAAGCCTCTAAAGTCGGACTATGGTAGAAAGAACGGATATAGTGTTCGATAAATAAAACAGGCTATGAGGCTGTTCTAGGGGCCTATATTTTTTGTTTGACTATACGTTTAAAGAGAAAGTAGCTCTTCACGACCCAGCTCATTGGCCTTTAAACGTAAGCCTTCCGCCGACGTTTTGGGCATCAGATCCGCCGACGTAAACAAACCAGTGAGGCTATTATTGTGCATTTCCACCGCACGAGCCATGAATCCTAAGGCAGGCCCGCAGACATTGTCAACCATAGTGGTTTCATCCCCGACGATGAATTGATGTTGCGTCGTTTGACCAAACGCCGTAATGCCTTTTACCGTAACGGTTGTCGAACAAGGCTTTTTGGCATTGCGAACATCCACCTTACCACCCACCGTGATTTTGGAACGGTCGCACACGCCAGCCAACTCTAAAATAATGTCGTCGGCATGTTCCATGTTTACCAGCTCAATAATGCCCCCACGCTCGTCCAACAAGGCTTTAATGTCGTCATCGCTCATTTGTGCGACAATTTCCGCATTGTAGCCAGGTAAATGCAAGATGTCTTCACGCACGGTGGAACGGTATTTTTCCCAGCCATCGACACCGACGCCGAAGTAAATATCGATCGCTGTAATTTCCGCAAAGGATTGAGCCGCAACCGCTGCAATCGTCGTTAAAAATCCAGGCGTCGCCCCACAACCTGTCACATAGGTAATGTTTTGCTCTTGCAACAACTCATTTAAGGGAAGTAAAAGCTCAACGGCTTTCGTGCGTTTTAAAGCATCGACGACGACACCTTGAAATGGCGTTTCTGTGGCGATACGCTCAATGGTTTTGGCGAAGAAATCCACGGGCAAGTTTGGCAATGCCATGAAAATCGCATCAATTTGATCGCCATGGGCTTGCATGAGATCTAAAATCGCCTCATCACTTGAAAGCCCTTCAGGCAAGTAAGCCACGCTTTCTAAGCCTGATCCTAAGACGGTAGAAGAAATACCCTTGGAATTATACGCATAACCGTTTCTGTCGGCTAAAGCGACCAATTGAAAGCCTTTACGGGCTTCAATAACGGTTGCCATTCCACGACCTAAGCCACCTGCTCCTAAAATTGCAATACGAATCATGAGGGGGTTTCCTTCTTAAGCACGTTCTAAGTAACTATTATTGCGAGTGTCCACACGGATTTTGTCGCCATTGACGATGAAAAACGGCACGTTGACCACGGCTCCTGTTTCAAGTTCAGCGGGTTTAGAACCACCTGAGGAGGTATTACCCTTGTCATTCGGGGGCGTATTCACCACTTCGAGTTCAACGTGGGTAGGTGTTTCCACCATCACGACTTTGCCGTTATGACGAACGATGTAGCAGTTCATGTTTTCTTTGAGGTACTTAATGCCGTCCCCAATCATCAATGCCGAAACATTGAGCTGTTCAAAGGTGTTATTGTCCATAAACGTGTAATCGTTGCCGTCGGTGAACAAGAACGCCATATCGCTTTTTTCAAGGTGAGCGGTTTCCAATTTTTCACCCGCACGGAATGTTTTTTCCAGCGTTTGACCCGACAACACATTCTTCAATTTGGAGCGAACAAAGGCGGCACCTTTACCAGGTTTAACGTGCAAAAACTCGACCACTTGCCATAAGTTGCCGTCAATTTCTAAAGTCAAACCTGTTTTAAAATCGTTTGTGGACACTACGGACATCATGCTTTCTCGTCTCCAATGGTTTCGTCACGAATATAAAACAAATAAGCGTAACGATATGTTTGATATATGATGAAACTAGTCTAACATAAAAGCTTTTTTTTTGGAAACCTCAAAATGTATGTTGAACACAAGACCTCTGAAGCGGATTTGCCACGGTTTGCGGAAGCACTTTTTCAATCAAGCCAAGCCCCTTTGACCGTTGCCTTAGACGGTGACTTAGGTGCGGGCAAAACGACACTGACTCGTCATTTTGCCGAAGCCTTGGGTATTGTGGAGCGGGTGACGAGTCCTAGTTTTGTGTTGATGAACGTGTATCGCCATCCGCAAGAAGATCAAGGCAAGACTGGCCTGATTCACGCCGATTTTTATCGTTTGGACGAGCAGTCAGGATCGTGCTTGATTGCGGAACTTGAAGAGTTGCAAGCGATTCGTCCTGCGTGGGTTTGGGTGGAATGGGCGACACGCCTTGCAAGCTTTGCGGATGCCGTTGACATCCAGCTCGATATTGCGGTTGTCGAAGACGCACGACGCTATGCGTTTACAGGCGTTTCAAAACAAGGAATTCAAACCTTAGAAGCCCTAAAGGAGCGTTTACGATGAAAACGGTTTTATGTGTGGATACCTCTCATTTTGCCTTGCATTTCGCGTTGTATGACGCTGAAACGCAAGCCCTTTTGTTCCGTTATGAAGCCCCTGTTTCCCAACAATGGACGCATTCGGCGTTGCTGGTGCCGTTATTGCAAGACGCACTGGCTCAATCACAAACCACGCTTGACGAGTTAAGCCGTGCCTATCTCAACGTCGGGCCAGGGAGTTTTACAGGCTTACGAGCGTCTTTAAGTATGATGCGGTGCTTGGGGCAGTTTTTGCCAACCCTTGAACTCTATGCCGTCAATGGTTTTCAATGGCAAGTCGCTTTGCTGGAACTAAATGAAGGCACGGTTTTTCAAAAAATCACTGTGAGCTTGGATGCCCGTCGTGTTCAGCAGTACAACGGCGTGTTTCATCGTAATGAAAGGGGTACTTGGCAAGCCATCCATCCCCCTGAATTGTTGGCGGACGAACGTGTGTTTGAAACGCTCGATGCTCAAACGCTTTACCTCGCCGATGCGTCCGTTTTGGGACGTTATTCAGGCGATGCTCCTACGCTGGATCAATCTACGCTAGTCGGGGACAAGCCGTTGGGCTTGTGGCAGGCAGGCAGGCTTTTTCAAATCACCGCAACACCGTGGCACGCCTTGGATGCTTTGTATTTGCAGGAACCGAGCATCACGCCGAACCCGAATCTACCCCCTGCGTCACTTCTTATACCAATTCCCATTTTAAATAGCGTCTGACGTCTTCGTTGTCGCTCGGGTTCTCGATGTGTTTATGTACGTTTATGTACACCTCACACATCTGCGAGTCTAGGCTCCTAGAATCCGCCTATACGCTATTCAAACTGTGAACTGGTATTACTTGAATCCGCATTATCGTATTTATGAAAGATAAACCACTTAATTTTAATCAGAAAGAGACTCTCCATGATTATTCCCATTTTACAAGACAAAGCTGTTCAAAACTATGTCGCTGCCACCGTCAAAGGGGTCACCAACCCTCAAGATCAAGCGAAAAATCTTGCCACGACACACGCCGTTGAAGGTATCATTCAAGACGTTATAACTCGCGGCGATACCGCCCTTTATGAACTTGCCCAACGCTTCAACGATGCACTTGAAGCAGGCGAACCCATCGCCCTTAGCGAAAAAGACTGGCAATCGGCGTGCGATCGAATCCCTGAAGACGTCAAAGCGTCTTTGGAAGAAGCCGTGGCGAATATCCGCTTATTTGGCGAAAAAATGATGCAAGCCCTACCGCAAGACGCCGTCACCTACGAGCATCACGGTTACACGACAGGCTTTATGCTAAGACCTGTCGAAAAAGTCGCCTGCTATGTGCCAGCAGGGCGTTACCCCTTGGTGTCTTCCGCCATGATGACAGCCATTACCGCCCAAGTCGCAGGCGTGAAAGAACTCGTGTTGCTGTGTGCCAATCCCGCCGATGAAATCTTGTATGTGGCACAACTGGCAAACGTTTCAAGCGTTTTCAAAATCGGAGGCGCCCAAGCCCTCGCTGCCGTGGCGTATGGCACGACGCAAGTCCCCAAAATGGATATGGTCGTAGGGCCTGGAAATCGATTCGTGGTGGAAGCCAAACGCCAGCTCAACGGACGCATCGGGATTGATTCGCTCGCAGGGCCTTCTGAAGCCTTGCTCATTGTGGATGAAACGGCTAATCTCGCCTTTGTCGCCAGTGATTTACTGGGGCAAGCCGAACATGACCCTGATGCTCGCATTACGCTGTTAACGTATGATGCTCAAGTGGCTCACGCCTTGCAGGTGGAGCTTGAATCGGCGTTGAAACTACTGGATTTACCCGCTTTCGTGAAAGACAGCAGTCTAAAAAACAGCGTAATTCTCATCACAAAAGACCTTGATTACTCTATAAAAATTGCCAATCAGCTCGCCCCTGAACACTTGCATTTGCACGGCAAAGCGGTGGAAGCTCGTCAAGGGGACTTGACGCATTACGGCACCTTATTTGTCGGTGAATACGCCACGATCGCCCATGGGGATTACTGTGCTGGGCCGAACCATACGTTGCCGACGTCGGGATCGGCACGCTTTAGTTCAAGCTTGTCGCCGATGACCTTCTTGCGTGTGCAGAACATTTTGAGCGTGTCCGCATCGAACAGTTATCTCAATGAGTTGACGGCAAATTTGGCGAATCTCGAAATTTTAACCGCTCATGCTTATTCTGCCTTGCTTCGTGAAGAAGATTGAGGATACAGAGAAATAGCGAAAATATTATGAGTGGCGTAAAAAGTGAGGAAATGGAGTGATTTTTCCTGAAATTGCCTCAATTATACCCCTGAAGTCCCTCTATATCGTCTATTTCCTAGAAAAAGGCACACTACCCCCTCGCCAA
>CANGYO010000063.1 GCA_947458095.1 Vampirovibrionales bacterium
AAATGACGGTGCTGCCGAAACCATAAAAGTGTTCAATGATTTGGTCTCTGTTTTATTAAATTGGAAAGGAAAGCTCGTATGTCAGCCCTTAATTCTTCTGTAAAAAAAGCCTTTACCCTGACCGAACTTTTGGTGAGTTTAACCGTGTTGGGGCTTATTGCCACGCTCACCTTGCCTCACCTGTTTGCATCGTTTGATCGAGCCAAAAAGCGGGCTGTTTTTAAAGAAACCTACCAAGCCTTAGCCGAAGCCGTACACACCGCCACTATGGAGGGTGAAACAGTTTGGACGGTCATTAATAAATTCAATGTTTCAAAAATATGTGAGACAAACGCTTTGACTCAAGGATGTACCCAGTATTCCGCTGGTGGTGTTGAAGCAACTGAGCCTGGTGTTGTACTGGCAACAGGAGCCACCATGTTTGGTTTAAACCACAATAGAACGATGAACGGTATAATGATTGGTTTAGAGGCCTTCCCTAGGAAAGAATATTTTTATATTATGTCTTATAAGGGGGAGGGGACGTGGATACCTGATTTTTTAAATGGGTCGTCTGCTTTTACTGGTTATCCTTTAGCTCCTGTTCCCAATTTAACCGTTCGTCCTGGTGAGATTAAGTGCGTAGAGCAAGCGTGTTTGGATATGCTTAAGAAGGATTAATCCCCCTTGTAGAAGGTTCTGCGAGATGGTGGTGTTTTTCAATAAGCTACTCTTCCAATCTGAACTTCAGCATGAACAATTTTTGTTCCTTTGCCTAGTGCCTAAACCCCACGATTATTTTTAAATCTTTCCTATTTCAAAACGTTCCCAGCTTTTCATAAAAGCTGGGAACGTTTCAATAATGTAACAACCCTTCAAGTTTTAAGCCAGATGAACGAAAGAAGACACATAGCAATATCCCCCTGTATGAGAAAAGGAACCCCACGGCTATGGCTACCCCTTCGGCTAAGTTTAATCAGCGTCGTTTAGAAGCCCTTGAAGCACAATGGCTCACCCAAGCCCTCGACAGCTACTCCCCCCAAGAACAACAAGCCTGCAAAACCGCCTTTCTCGATGCCATGACCCCCTATGTACAAAGCGTCGTACAGAGCATGGCTCGTCGACACAGTGACCCCAAAGAAGACCTGCTTCAAATGGGTGCCATTGGCGTTTTAAAAGCCCTTGAGCATTACGACCCCAACAAGGGCAGTTCTTTTAAAAGTTACGCTAGTTTTTATGTCACAGGTGAAATCCGCCGATACTTGCGAGAACAATCCCTACTTTTTAAAGCCCCTCGTGCCTTGCAGGAATTGTATTACCGCATGCTCAACATCACCAAAGCCTTTCAAACTCAGAACGGACGAGACCCCAACGAGCTTGAACTGCTCAATGCCTTGCAATGTGAACCTGTTACCTTAAGTGAGTTACGTCACTTAGAGCGTCGTTCAGCGGTCTTTTCTTTTGAAGATGCCCTACATGTCGACCGCCTTCAAGGCTTGCAAGACGCCGGTACTTTAAGCGACAGTCCCCTTTCACAAAACGACGATCCTTTATTGATTGAAACGTTTTCAGAATTGCAGGACACGGGCGGTGTGCCTGAAGCAGAAGACAAGTTGATGCTAAGAAAAGCCCTTGCCCGTTTGGCGCCTGAATTACGAGAGGTGGTGACCTTGAGCTTTTTTGAGGAAATGCCCCAGCAAAAAATTGCGGAACGCAGTGGTGTTTCGCAGATGCAAATCAGCCGTCGGCTTAAAAAAGCCTTGCAGGAACTGGATCGTTATTTGTAAGCAAGCAGAGCCAAGTTGTAAGCAATATGTTATACTAGTGCATATTCTTATTTTTAGCATGAGGCAACGCTCCATGACGCCTGAAGAACTCGAAACATTACTAGATGGTAGAGACATTCACCACGTCCTTGATGTGAAGACGCTGGTCTTAGACATGCTCAAGCGACAGGCACTTGAAGAGCTTGAGGCTGCTTTTTGGGAACGTTTGCCTGCTCTTTCTGAAGACGACATTAAGGGCTACTTTTTTATGAGTCGTGGTTAGAGGGTCGTTTTTCTCTAGGGGCTGTCTATAAAAGTCATAAATTGTCTTACTCCCTTCTCTTTAAAGTGTATGGTTTTCGTCATTGCGAGCGTAGCGTGGCAACATTGCAAAGACCCCACAGGTGGGGGAATAGATTGCTTCGTTTCACTCGCAATGACGCTGGATTTTTAGACTTTAGCAGAGACTTCTATAGAACTAGCTCAACTTCATGCCTGATTCGATAAAGCCGTACTTCCACGAGTTACCTTCTTTCACCATGCAAATATCCACCTGCCCCTGCTGACCGTTGGGGTACTGCAACACACAATCGACAACCGCTTTGTCACCATTCATCGCTTTGAGCGAATACGAACCGAATTGATACAATTCTTGAGTACCACTACTAAAATAAAAGGTCTTCCAAAAGGTGTGAACCAGCGTTTTTTCGTTCATGCGAAACATCATTTGCACTTCTTTGACCCCAATACCAGACACTTCCACCGCTTCAGGATTCCGCTTCTTGAGCAAGTCGTAGGTATACGTCAAAAAATAGTCTCGGGTTTCTTTAGAAAAGTAGTCAAATGCCGCACCAAAATCGTTACTCATAAAGGTATTTAAAAACTTTTTAAAATCATCTTCAGGCGTGGACATTACGACATAATACCTTCTTCACGTTCAATACGAGACAAATGACACGCCGAAACATGGGCGTCGTTGCCTGCAACCGCAAGCAGAGCAGGCTCTTCTAAGGCACAGGGGGCAAAGCATTCGGGGCATCGGGTGTGGAAGCGACAACCGCTCGGCGGGTTCATCGGGCTGGGGAGTTCACCAACCAAGGGGTGACGACCGGCGCGTTGTTGCTTGGCAAGCTGGGGATCCGCAATCGGCATGGCGTCCAACAAGGCTTGGGTATAGGGGTGTTGAGGACGCTCAAAAATGGTGTCTGTTGCCCCGACTTCCATGAACTTACCTAAGTACATGACCGCCACCCGATCGCAAAAATGCTGTACCACACTTAGATTATGAGCGATAAACACATAGGTTAGCCCCAGTTCTTTTTTGAGATCATCCATTAAATTGAGGACTTGGGCTTGCACGGAAACGTCCAAGGCACTGACGGCTTCGTCCGCAATAATGAGCTTGGGACGCAAGGCTAAGGCTCGTGCAATGCAGACCCGTTGACGTTGCCCCCCCGAAAGTTCGCTGGGGTAGCGATCAATCACGCTCGCCGAAAGCCCCACCATGTCGAGCAACATCAAAACTTCGTTTCGCAAGGCTTGACCGCTGGCTCGTTTGAAGATTTCGAGCGGTTCGCCAATGGCTTGCCCGACCTTAAGCCGTGGATTCAAGCTGGCGTAAGGGTTTTGGAAGATCATTTGCATATCGGCACGCTTTTCACGCAAGGCGTTGGATGAAAGGGCGAGCCAATCGTCGCCGTCAAAGCGGACTTGCCCTTCATTAGGCTCATCAAGGCGGATGAGGCATCTGGCGAGGGTGGACTTTCCGCATCCGCTTTCGCCGACAATGCCGAGGGTTTCGCCGTGATTGACGGTGAAGCTTACGCCGTCGACGGCTTTGACATCGCCGATTTTGGTGTTAAAAAAGCCGTCTTTAACAGGAAAGTATTTTTTGAGATTTTGGACTTCGATTAAGGGGGCTTGGGTGGAAAGTATCGGAGATTCAAGCAATTCAAGGGATTCGTTCAGCGTCATGTGTCGTTCCTTAAGGATGATTTTTCAGAAAGTTCTGCGAAAGCCTATTTCGTCATTGCGAGTGCAACGAAGCAATCTGTTCACCACTTGCGGAGTCTCTGCAGATTGCCACGCTACGCTCGCAATGACGTTGTGTTTTGGAGTTTTGCAAATTCTTTATACCCATTATATCGCATTTTTTGATATAATGGGGGATGTCTGAACAATAAATCTGTAAATAAAAACAAGGAGTCCACCATGCCTCTTGAATTAAACAATGCCAATGCGTCTAATTTATTGAGCTTTCGTCAACGTCGCCCTTCCGCCTTGCCGTTGAGTTTGAGCCTTTTAGCCGTGCTTTTAGCAGGAACGAGCTTGGCGTTTCAGCTCTTTCCCCACGTATTAAGTAGCCTAAAAGAACCCTTTTCACCTGATGCGAATCATGCGTCGCCGTCGGTGCCAGCACCCTCTCGTGACACTCGCCAAGCGATAAACAGCCCGTTTTCAAGCGTGCTAGCCGATATTTCAGAATCGCTCGCCCCCAGCGTAGTGAACATCGAAGTGCGGATTCGTCCACAAAACGTGAGGGCGGAAGAAGACTTGTTTCGCCACTTTTTTGGCGGTCAGGGCTTTCCCTTTCCACCGCCTCAAGAACAGGGTGGTCAAGGCAGTGGTGTGATTTACAATGCCGAAAAGGGATACATCATCACCAATAACCATGTGGTGCAAGGGGCGAGCGATATGCAGGTGCGTCTGAATAATGGGAAGGTTTACACGGCGAAACTCGTGGGCAACGACCCTTTGACGGATTTGGCGGTGATTCAATTAAAGTCGTCAGAAGGCACGTTGAAAGCAGCGAAACTGGGCAATTCGGCTCAATTACGCACAGGCGACTGGGTGCTGGCGATGGGGTCGCCCCTAGGCTTTGACCATTCCGTAACGCTCGGCATTGTTTCCGCCATGGCTCGGCGTGTGCCTGATTTGAATGAAGAAGTTCCTTTTGTGCAGACGGATGCAGCGATTAATCCTGGTAATTCGGGCGGAGCCTTGGTGAACTTGTATGGTGAAGTCATCGGCATTAATACCGCGATTTTACGCAACGGGCAGAACATCGGCTTTGCGATACCGTCCAACACCGTCAAGCAAGTGGCAGATGAACTCATTGCTCATGGACAAGTCAAGCGTGCCTATGTCGGTGTGATGTTGGCGGAACTCACGCCAGACATTATCGAACAGTTGGACTTGTTTCCTGCAGTGAAAGGCGTTGTGGTGGGTCAGATTATGCCGAACTCGCCAGCGTCGAAGGCGGGCTTGCAATTGGGCGATGTGATTCAATCGGTGCAGGGGGTGGATGTGCTAACGCCAAAGGCGTTTCAGGATATTGTGCGGAAGGAAGGTATCGGCAAGACGCTTCGTTTAGATGTTTTGCGAGACAAGAAGCGGTTGATGGTTTCGCTGAAAAGTGAAGCGATGAATCCGCAAGCGTATCAAACCTCGCCCTAGTGGCGGGGTGTTTGTGGAAAGTTCTGCAAAACCTGTTTCGTCATTGCTAGCGTAGCGTGGCAATCTGTAAAGATGACACAAGTGGTGGACAGATTGCTTCGTTTCACTCGCAATGACGGTATGTTTTGGTTTCGCAAAGCCTTCTATATCCCCTAAAAATCACGAAACCCTTCAGGAATCATCGTGGTTTGACGACGCAAGGTTTGATCGATGCCCGTGCCTCGAACACGAGCCACAATCGTAAAAGGCCACTCATACATAAGTTGACCGCCTGCATTCGTGAAGCTTCGTGCTTCAAACCATACATTCGTGGTGAATGGTCCATTGACATAAGCATCCGTATTGGGATCCCACAGGCGTTGACGATATGTCGACCAATTTCGTTTGGCGAAGTTAGTGACGGCGTTTGTTCGCAGTGCAGCGTTTCTACCATAATCATTCAGTAACTCTTCACCTGAAACGGGGGTAAAGGTGGCAGTGTCGGCTCGTGCCACATTGACTTTAGCCATATAAGCAGGGTAGAGTTCTTGGACTTCAAAATCAGACATCGCCCCAAAGGCTTCTTCTCGAGCCGCCATGCCTAAGGCGTTTAAGGCCCCTGATTCCGCCAAAGATTTGGTCGTCACCAGTCCCACCATCAGGATCTGCCCTGAAAATAGAAGCATCAAGGCAATCGTCAAAATAAGCACACTGCCTTCTTGCTTTTGGCGTGTAAAGCTTGATTTAATAGACTCGAATAATTTCACAGGCACACCTATCTATACACGACATTTATTATTCCTTCGACCAAAACGGCTTAATTCTTCAGTCCCCTTCATAATTGTTACATTTCCTAGGGGAGCCTCCCATGACAACCTCCCCAAAATACACCGCACCTGTTATAATTGCGGGGAGTCCCCACCCTTAAACACAGAATATACAGGTCATTTTATGAACATGTTAAGCTACTCGACGCATTCTTCTTCACCTTCGCCCTTTTCAAGCGAACGTGCCATTCGGCAAGCCTTCATTAGCTTGTTGAAACAGTTGCCCGAAACCTCTCGTGTGGACATTAAGTTCCAGGAAATCAACGATGAAGACATAACGTCTAGTTCTTTTGTCAACGATGTTCGCTTGCTCGGCTGTATCTTGGGACATACCTTATTAGAACATGAAGGGGCATCCTTTTTTAAACATATCGAAGCCATTCGTCTTTCCGTGACGGAAAGCAAAGACGACTTGAACCTAACCACTGTTCAAGATGCCTTAAACGACTTGATTAAGGACGCTGAAAATAAGGCTCATTCTCTTGAAACGAAAGAAGAAGAAGTCGCCACGACCTTAAGAAAGGTGAGTGCGGCGTTTCGATTATTTTTGACGTTGGCCAATACGGCTGAAAATTACCACAACACGCGTACCGTGCATTCTTACCCTGAGCGTTTGGAAACTCAAGTCCAGCAACTCTTTAAGCATGAACATTTTTCACGCCAACGCTTCTTTGAACGCTTGCAGAATAGCACCGTCCGTTTGGTGGCCACAGCTCATCCTACCAAAATTTTGCGTAAAACGATCTTACGGCATCAGCAACAACTCTATGTGCATTTAAAAGCCTTACACGAATCGGTGGATGAAGTGGCTTTCAACCAAGGCATTCAAGCCTTGTTGGAAGATGTTGAACTGTTGTGGTTTACGCAGTACAGTCGTTGGCAGCGTCCCACAGTGCGAGACGAAGTTCGTAGTGTGGTGGGTTATTTGGAACGTACCTTGTATAAAACCCTCCCTGAATTTCACCAAGTGTTAGACACGGTTTTAGAACGTAGCCTCAATACCCCTGCTGAAAATGCCCTACCTTTTTCAAATACAGGTTGCAAACTTAATCATATTCAAAATCCGCTTTTGCGTTTAGGTAGCTGGGTAGGCGGCGATATGGACGGTAACCCTTATGTAACACCCATGGTTTACAAAGAAGCCTTGTCTCTTCAGCATGAAGCGGTCTTAAAGCGTTACTTGGCCGATCTTAAACAGCTTGCCCCTCGCTTGAGTATTTCGGCGTTTAACTTGGCGTTGTCAAGCCGTTTGAGAGAACGCCTCGTTCAAACATTAAATGCCTTAAAAGAAGTTTCCCTTGAAAAATACAACCACTATCAAGAAGATATTGAACGCGAACCCATCCGTTTGTGGGTCAACCTCATGGGTGAACGTATTCAAGCGACCCTTGAAACGCCGTTATTTGAACGTCGCGGTAAAATGAAAAAACCCAACTGGTTGTACCTCAACAGCCAAAGTTTTGCGGATGACTTGCAACTTCTCGCCGATGTTTTGAATGAAGGCGGTTTTTGTAGAAGTGCGTCGAATGCGGTGCAAGCCTTGCAGTTCAAGCTTAAGTTGTTTGGCTTTTATTTTGCGAGTTTAGATTTGCGTGAAGATTCGCTCACCTTACGTGAAACGGGCGAACGCATTGCTAAATCGTTGAACTTTACGAAGGCTCACGCTTTTGGTTCGGCGGACTATCAAAAAACGCTTGAAAGCTATTTGCTTGAAAATCGAGGCATCGTGCCGTTGTATCTGCTCGGACTTGAAGTCATTGCTGATGAAGAACATGAAGCGGCTGCTACAGGCAAAGCCTCTTCTGAATGGTTGCAGTGGCGATTGACGCATATTCTACAGGCGGCAAGGTTCGGGCAACAAGCGCTTGGAGATGCAGCGAGTGAAAACTTCATTATTTCTATGACGCAAACCGCTCAAGATTTATTGCATGCTCAATTGTTACTGAAAACGTGCGGGCTGTTTTATCAAACGCAAGCAGGCGATTATGTGTCTAAAATGAACATTGTACCGTTGTTTGAAACCATTGAAGACTTGCAAAATGCTCCAAGCGTTATGCGAGCCTTGTTTGAAAGCAAAGCATATCAAACGCAGTTGGTGGCTCGTGGGGATTCACAATTGATTATGCTCGGTTATTCGGATTCCAATAAAGACGGCGGATTCGTCACCTCGAATTGGGAACTTTACAAGGCTCAAGAAGCCTTGTTGAGTGTGGCGACTGAATATGGCGTTAAGCTTCGTTTCTTTCACGGTCGTGGCGGTAGCGTCGGTCGTGGAGGCACACCTACGGCGAAAGCCATCGCAGCCTTGCCTGCGGGTTCTGCTCATTATGGGCAGGACATAACCGAGCAAGGCGAAGTTTTGTCACGGCTCTATAATTTGGAAGACACGGCGTTATTTCACTTTGAAAAAACGGCAGGGGCGACGCTCCAGCATCATGCCTTGGGTATCGACAAGCCCGACCCTGAATGGACAAACTTTATGCAAGCCTTGTCGGATCGTGCCAATGGCTTTTACAGCGAACTCATGCACGATGATCCTTACTTAGTTCAGTATTTCCAAACCGTCACGCCGTATGAAGTCGATTTAATGATGATCGGTTCTCGACCTGCCAAGCGTCGTGAAATGAAAAGCTTGAAGGATTTGAGAGCCATTCCATGGGTGTTTCGCTGGTTTCAGTCTCGTCATATGTTACCCGGCTGGTACGGTTTAGGCACGGCCTTAAAAAACTTTGTGGATCAGCGTCTTGGGGGAGAAGATTCCCTTGCCGTGTTGAAACGTATGAAGCAGGAATGGGCGTTTTTCGGCGTATTGTTAAGCAATTCCGCCTTTGCCTTAAAGCAAGCGGATATTCGCCTCGCCGAACATTATGTGGAATCCTTGAGTCCCACGGCGTTTAAGCCTTACGCCCGTGAGATATTCGCCAAAATCAAGCAGGAACATGCGTTAACCGTAGACATCTTGCGTCAGTTGGATGTTCATGTGGAAGCGGAAGAAGCCACGATTTACAATGTCGGCTATCGTCTCAAACAGCCGTACATCGTGCCGTTGACGATTTTGCAAGTGGAATTGCTGAAACGCTTCAGAGCCTGTGATGCTTCCACGCCTACGGTGGTTTCGGAAGCGTACCAGCGTGCAGTGATTGCCAGCATCGAGGGTGTGGCGCTTGGGCTTGGCACGACTGGTTAGTTTAAGTTACTTGCTCTGTCCCCCCTCCTAATTTTAGGAGGGGGTTAGGGGGCGGTTAAACCCTAGACTTCGTTTGTGAGTTTAACCTCACCCTCGAACGTCTAGCGACGTTCTCTTCCCTCTCCTAAAATTAGGAGAGGGGACAAATTACCTACTGCTTAGAAATCGACGGCGTGATGAATTTTAAATCGCCGACTTGATAGATCAAACGCACGGTGTCAGGGCTGTCTTCCCAAACCCACACCCGACGGTAGGGGGCTTTTAAGGCATCAGGAGCCGACGCATCAGGCACCGAAGGGAGCTGTTCAATCGGCGACTTCCCTTGACGCTTCAGGCTTTCCAGCGGAAGTGTGAGGCAAATCGTGCCTTTATAACTCAAGCTTAAATGCGTGGGAAGGCTTGTCACAGAGCCGTCTTGAGCGGTTTGCAAGCCGTGGCTATGCACCAAATACAATCCTGGAAAGAGGCTTGCCCCTGCATCAGTGACAAGTGCCGTGTCCAGCCGTAGGAGGGGTTCGGGTGATGCTGGGTAGTCTCGGGGGCCGACATTAACGATGAACGAATCAGGCACTTTCGGAGGCGGCGCTTGCCGTTTGCCAAAGAGTTTACCCCTCAAGCTTTTTTCGACAGGTTGTAGGGGGGCGGGTCGGTTTTTTTGATGTCCTGGGGGGCCGAAATAGGGATCCGTGTCTTGTGGGGCGGTTTTTTCAAGGTTGGGCGTAATGGTATAGCCATTGTAGGGGGCGTCTCCCCATTGTTGCGAGTCGTAGCCGTTGGCATCCACGGCGTGGGCGTGGGGTAAACTCACAAGCATTAAAAAAAAGCCTAAAATGCTAAAATGGTTCACCAGCCGACGTCCAAGCACTAAATCCGAGCGGGTGAGCGAATTGCGAATCCCCGAGCGATTTTGCGGACGTCCAACGAGTAGCAAGTGGAGCAAGCGAAAAGGATGAGAAGGGGGTGGATTTTTAAGGAGGGGGAAGAGAAGGAGAGCCGCAACAATTTCCTTCTTTTCCCCCTCCTTAAACGCATTTAGAGGTGTCGGAGAACCTTTGTGCGAGCAAAGGT
>CANGYO010000064.1 GCA_947458095.1 Vampirovibrionales bacterium
AGTATTTTAAATAATTTCCCCTACAGTGTCTATACTTTGTCGCTACGATTATTTTGTTCAGTCATGTAGGTCTATCTACACTTCTTCACAAAATAATCTAGGCTCCTCGTCTAGTCTACTGTACGGAAAACTCTTTAAAACACTATATCGAAAACTCTAAACTTGGCTATACCCCTAAAGGGGAGGGAGTAAACCCCTTTTTACAGAACTTGCCCTAGCACAAAAGACGACGTAAATCGGTTTCATGCCATTAAGGACGATTTTAGAGATTTTAAGGACACCTCATATGGCACAAAATAATTATTTACCACAACGCCCCGTCGATCCGTCGACGTATTTGAACCCTGCGGTCAATCAACACGCATCGGTTCCGCCTCCTCCGCAGGCACCACAGGCATATCAGGCACCAACCTCTCAAGGGACGGCTCCCCTGGCGAACTATCAAAATGCGTATCAGCCCAACCCTTATCAGGTAGCGACACAATCACAAGTACAGCCAGGAATACAACCAGAAATACAACAATGGCAAAACCAACAACAACAACAGCAAATGCAATCTCAACAAGGTAATTTTCAGCCGACGCCTGAACAGATTCAAGCCTATCAAGCCCAGCGTGAATCTCAACAAAAACAAGCGAATATCATCAACAATACCACTCTAGGCACCATCGGTTTTGCGACCGCAGGAACAGGCATCGCTTTAGCGGAAACCGTGCTTCCTAAAGAAAGTGATTTAAACAAAACGCATGTTTCTAAAGTGGGGAATGTCACCTATCAGGTGGATTTGGAAGAAGCCCCCAAAGGCTTTGTGGAAAGAAGCAAAGGGCTTTTTGGGCAAGGCAAGAAAGACAAGGATCTGCAAGTCAGACGCATTGCCCATGGCGAAACCAGTATGCATATTAAGGAATATGACCCGAACACTGGCAAGGCAAGGCTTGTGGCGGTGGATGTCGGTGACGACATACAAGCCCACTATGAAGTCGACAATAAGGGCAAATACCTGCTTAAGGAAGTCGAAGCGTCCAGAGGACGAGGCAAAGATGGGCTTCACTTGAGCTTAGATGACCTAAATGAACTCAGTAAATACGATCCTACAGAGCTTAAAGACTTGCAAAAACAGTTAGAAAGAGCAACACCACCTAAAAAGAAGCTTTTTGGGTTCTTCGATGGGTCTCATCGGCAAGCATGGGCGGATCATCGAAGCAACGTTAAAACACTCAAGGATCAAATGGCGAAGCTTTCTGTACAGCAAGCGAATCACGAAGCGTTGAATCTTTCTAAAGATGATATCAAGAACTTGATGAAGGCAACCAACACCATTCAACTGCCTGATTTAAATGCGGTGGTGAAAAATGCCCATATGCCACATAACATCGATTGGGCGGAAATGTTCCAAAAAGTCATCACCAAGGGCGGCATTGGTGCCATTTTAGGCGGGCTTGCCATTGGCGGAGGCACGTGGGCATTTCAAACCATGCGAGAAAAATCGCCGACCCAAAAACGCCTAGACGCTCAAATTGCTCAAAACCAAGCGAATCAGCTTCAACCTGGTAGATCCCCACAACAGCAAGGGATGGATCCAGCGATGCTTGCCAATAATGGGATGCATCGTCCGTATTAGTGGTGGTGGGAAATTGTCATTGCGAACATATGTGAAGCAATCTGCCGAGACCTTGCGTTTTACAGTCTACACAGATTGCCACGCTACGCTCGCAATGACGGTATGTTTTAGATTTTCGCAGAGTCTTTAACGTAACGAATTGTAACAAGCGTTTATACTCGAATCCCCTTTCGTCGATAGCTTTTTCACAAGAGAGAAATCTATCCACCCCGAAAGAAAAAGAGAGCGAGACTAAAGGCGATGCTACAAATTAGTGATGCTTCTTCCATTTTTGTTCAGAACATGCTTTCTGGCAATACCAAAAACGTCAATAAAAGCTTAGCCATGTTGGCGTCTGGCTACCGCATTAACAAAGCCAGTGACGATGCGGCGGGGCTTCAAATTTCTGAAAGTCTGCGTTCACAAATTCGAGGTAGCGAACAAGCCGACAACAACGTGCAAGACGCCATGAACATGCTCAACACCGTTGATGGTTCCCTTTCCACCATTACGGAAAACCTCCAGCGGGTGCGTGAACTCGCTGTGCAGGGGGCGAATGACACGCTCGGTGCTGATCAACGTAGTGCGATTAAAACCGAAATGACGCAACTGGTGAATGACATTGACCGTATCGCCAATGGAACGTCCTTTAACGGTAAAAATGTATTGTCGAGCTTTACGAGCTTTAAAGTGCAAGTGGGGGCGGAAAGTGCGTCTGCCACCAATGTCTTAGACTTAGCCACCAATAGTGCGGTCGGGCGTCTAAACGCCAGCACATTAGGCATTAAATCAGGCACCAACGCCACAATAGGAGCCAGTACGAATGCGTCTGCCTTGCAATCGATTTCTAAAATCGATGTCGCCCTTCAACGTGTCAACAACCGACGTGCTTCAGTGGGAGCCGTCACCAACCGTTTGCAAAATGCGTCGAACAACTTGAAAACTCAGGTGGAAAATTTCAGTGCCAGCGAAGCTCGTGTGCGTAATGTGGATGTCGCAAAAGAATCCGCCAATCTCATTAAAAATCAGATTTTACAGCAGGCGTCTGTCAGTTTGTCAGGACAGAGCAACGCTCAAGCCAGCATGGCGTTGAAGCTCATTGGCGGCAATTAATTTCCATAAACCTTTCGATGGTACCCATGATTTTGTGGTGTAATATCTTGCCTGGCAATGATTTTGTCCATCATGTCTCGTAAAAATTGTGAGAAATAAATGGGGTCATTCTTATCTTCCCAAGGGTACAACTGCACCGTGAGCTTGGTGGATTTTGAAAGTTCTGCTAAATCTTCACGCACCAACGTAGAAGGTGCTGCGGGGTCTTCATCTTGAAGCTTTTGAGCCAAGGGCATCAGTGCATCATACGCATGCGGATGATAAACCTTCAAGTAAGTGGTGTACAAATCGAGTATACACGCCATTTCAAAATTACTTTCCGCTTTATTACCCTTGCGTTCTTGTTGAAAGAGTCGAGCGGCTTGTACGGTGCGTGAAGCGTCTCCAGAACTACTGTAGTGTTTAAAGGCGACAAGGACGCTTCGGTCATTTTTGTACCGAGCAAAGGCTATTTTTAGTACAGGATCGGAAAGTGCTTGTGCCTCATTCTTATCAACATAGCCTTTAAAAGGTGTTTCAATCATAGGGATTTTCGTTTCATCCAAGAATTCTGTAAGACGTTGAGTTTGGTGTAAGCGACGAAGTAAAACAGGTAAGACATCTTGTTCATGGTCTAAGGCATAATCTAAAATGGTTTGGATAATGATTTTAGATTTTTTCGTTTTTTCTTGTTCTGTCACTTCAAAAGAGCGAAACTTGTTAATATCTAGGGCGTCTTGAAATAAGGCAATTAAATCGTAGCCCGCTTTTATTTTGACCGCCATATCATTACCAGAACTTTCTTTTTGCTGATTTAAAATTATTTGACAGTTTAGAAATCGTTGCCATAAAAAACCGAGTTCTTCTCGTTTAGGAATTACAGAGGTTTTTATATTTTCATACATGAAGTGACTTCCGCCCCAAAAGGCGGCAATCCCTCCGGCTCCTACCGTTATAAGTCCAGCGGCGATTAAGAGCGGCTTTTTCCATTGTCGCCACATACGTTCAAATTGTTTCCCCAATGGTTGGAAAGCCCCTGTTTCAGAAGCAGAATCTTCTTTGGAAGAAGAAGAACGGGTGACACGGTTGGGGTTTTGGTTTTTTTTCTCTTCACGAATGGCTGTATAGAAGGATGATTTTTCCAGCACATTTAGACCCGATCGTTGAGCAGGCGAGGAGGCTCTACGAGGTGAAGGGGTTAAGGCTGCCGACGAATCCAGAAAAAGCATAAGATTCCACATATACATTAGAGATTAGGGATAAAAGACGCAAATACTCGACTATGTACTTAAAAGTCGCTGAATCAAAAAAAGTGCGACTTACAAAACTAGCCCCTTTATTATAATTTCGATATTAAAGAAAAGCAACGGCTTATTTTAAAAAAGGACGAAAGCGTTGTTTAAAATCCGCCTGTAACGCCAAAACTCGCTCATAACCCTCATGCGTCGCATGATGCACCCCTAACACATGCAGGCTTCCGTGAACGAAACGCTCCAGCACATAATTAAAAAGGGCTTCTTCCCCCCGATGCGTTTCGGCATAATCCACCGAAACCATCACCGTGCCTAAATGCCCGCCGTGTTGGGTAAGGGCTTTTTTTAAAGCATCAGGGAGTTCACTTTGCAAAGGAAACATTGGCTCGTCTTCAGCGTGATCGTCCCCTAGACTCGCATTTTCAAGCGTGGGAAAGCTCAAGACATCGGTGGGGGCGTCTTTGCCTCTTACGTCTAGGTTGACGGCTTGAATGGTGGGATTGTCGCAAAAAAGCCAATCCAACGACCAGGGTTCTTGATTCGGGGGGAATTGAAACCCATGCACCGCCCACAACTCATGGGCGTGAATCCAGTCTAGTAAGATGTTTTCTAAGTGAAGGTGAACGGCTTTAAATTTTTCTAAAAGCGGATGCGTTTTCAATTCAGTTGGGGCATACAAAACAATCGAAACGGCGTTCACTTTGCTAGGCTCTTCTGTGGGGAAGTATCGTTGAAAATCGTTATTCATGGCTAGGCTGGCAATAAGGTAATGGGTTTACGAAAACTAAAGGGCTCGTCAGGCTCTCGAAAATACAGAATGCCGTCTTCAGGATTTTGCCAGCACAGGAAGAGGGTTTCACCGTCTTTCGCTTTGTAGGGAAACTCAATAACGCCCGCTTCCACGTCTCGCAGGAAAAAGCCCTTGTCGTCAAAACGTTTCACCCAGTTTTCTAAGGCGGTTTCAAAGGTGTGCATTTTATTATTCATCAGCTTTTCAAGCTCAGCTTGTTGATCCATACGCTCGGCGTATTGCAAGGCATACAGGCGTTTGCTCAACATGAGATTGTCATGCAAGTCGTCGAGTTCTTCAATCGCTTTGGCAAGGTGCGATTGTACCCAAGGCAACGCCTCGACCGCTTCTTCCAAGCTAAAATAGCGATGAATCGTCTTACGAGGCGATTTGGCTTGCAATTGTTTCAAAAAATTAAAGAGATCTTTCATAGTAACCTTTATAAAATATTCGGTACGACGTAGGCTCCGTCTTCGGTTTCAGGGGCGTTGCTCATCAATGCTTCACGACTCAAGGGCATTTCGGCGACATCTTGACGAAAGGGGGTTTTGTCTTTGGCGGAAATCGTGGGGGTCACGGGGCTTGCGACGACATCCGCAGGGCTAGAGACGTCTATATCCCCCAAAGGCAGATTGTTGAGTAATTCCACAAAGTTCAACACTTTAGACAGTTCCCCTTGATATTGTTGGACTTCATCATCGCTCAAGGCAAGGCTTGAGAGGGTGGCAACTTTTTTGACCGTTTCGGCATCGATGTTCATCATAAATTACACTCTTTCTTCCGATTTATCCTATGTGGGGATATTATACTATAAAATTAAAGAAACTGTAGAAAGCTCTGCGAAACTCAAAAAACACACTGTCATTGCGAGCGTAGCGTGGCAATCCCCTTCCCACATACGGCTTTCGCAGGGCCTTCTAAACCGTAACCTTCAACGCCTGAAATGCAGGAGGCACAAGATTCTTCAAGCCCACGGCTTCTTGAAAGGCATAGGCAATCGCCAAAAGCTTTTCTTCTTCCCACGCAGGCACCATCAACTGTAAGCCAATGGGTAAACCAGTCGCTTCATCGAACCCACACGGTAAGGACAAGGCAGGAATACCGACCAAGTTGGCGGGTATCGTCGCCACATCGCTGAGATACATCGAAATGGGATCATCATTCTTTTCGCCCAATTTAAAGGCAACACTCGGCGAAGTCGGGCAGATGAGTACATCCACATCCTGCCACGCTTGATTAAACGATTGAGCCAGCACTTTTCGAGCCAATTGAGCCTTGCCGTAATAGGCGTCATAATAACCAGCGGAAAGAGCAAAGGATCCCAATAGGATACGGCGTTTGACTTCGGCACCAAAGCCTTTGGCACGGGTTTTGGCAAACATATCGTAGACGTTTTCAACACCGTCACGCTCGCTTAAGCCGTAACGCACGCCGTCAAAACGAGCCAAGTTTGAAGACGCTTCGGCTGTGGCGATAATGTAATACGCCGCAATGGCTTCTTTAAACCCTGTTAAGCTGATGCGTTTAATGTCGGCACCTAAGCCTTCAAAACGAGCAATCGCTTCAGTGACGGCTTTTTGCGTGCCAGCTTGAATACCTTCGCCTTCAAACCCGTCGACAATCCCGACACGCAGACGTTTGCCAGCGAGTTGCGTGGCTAGCGATCCCACTTGGGCGGATGCCACATAATCAGGCAACACACTAGGAGCAGAAGAGGTCATATCGTGGGCGTCTTTACCAGCAATGACTTGTAAAATGGCGGCGGTGTCTTCCACCGTGCGAGCAAAGGGGGACACTTGATCCAAGCTTGACGCAAAAGCAACCAATCCGTAGCGAGACACCAAGCCATAGGTGGGTTTCAAGCCCACAATCCCACATAGGGACGCTGGTTGACGCACGGAACCGCCTGTATCACTACCCAAGCTCAAGGTCACCATGCCCGCTGAAACGCAGGCCGCCGAGCCTCCAGAGCTTCCGCCGGGTACGCAGGCGGTATCCCACGGGTTATAGGTGGGGTGATAGGCACTCTTTTCGCAGGAGGACCCCATGGCGAATTCGTCGAGGTTGGTTTTGCCGACAATCGGCATTTGGTGGGCTTTAATTTTGCTGATGACCGTGGCATCGTAGGGCGACACATACGATTCGAGCATTTTGCTGGCACAGGTGGTTTTGGTGCCTGTGACGTTGAGATTGTCTTTAATAGCGATCGGCACACCCGCCAAAAGAGGCAAAGTGCTTGCATTTCCCGCTTTTACGAGGTCATCGACGCCTTGGGCGGTGGCGTAGGCTTGGTCTTTATTCAGGCTTAAAAAGGCTTGAATTACGCCGTCATGGGCTTCAATACGAGCAAAATGCTCGTCTAAGACAGCGGAAGCGGTTTGCGAGCCTGTGGCAATGGCAGCAGCCAATTCTAAAGCAGTAGGAAGGGCGGTGGACATGGGTTTTCCTTTCAAGCAATCATAATCTTACCTTATAAAAGTATCACAAAAGTGACAAATTGTCTTGAATGAGCTTTAGAAGGCACAGAGAAAGTTCAAGTCGGATGAAGATTCAAGGAAAAACAAACGGCTTTTGAGGCGTGTAGATTTACTACATAACGAAAAAACGGCTTGTTTTGACATAGAAGATTCGCCGAATGGGATTTTCTCTGTGCCTTCTAAATTTTGTGTGTCGGAAAGTTGGATTCTAACACACAAAACCCTTGTTTTTGTCACACGAAACCCCTCTTTGTGACACATAAAACCCTTTGCTTTGACCCATAAAATTCGACTTCCTGACACACGATATTCACTAAACTCGCTAGAAAAATCACGAGAGGCTCTCATTTGAAAGCCTCTACTCTTCTTCATTATGACAGATTTCAAGCCTCAATACGAGTGCTTAAAACCCACGATTTACGGCAAGCGTAATAGGGCAACAGGCAACATAAAGGCGGCTCCCATACACGACATGAAGACGGCAACGGCTAAGACTCTAAAGGTATTTAAGGCGACTTTGTACTTGAGTGAAGGGCGTTCATAGCTTCGTTTTACCATTTCAATGGCAATGCGTTGCTTCAATACGGTCAAGTCATCTGTGGTGAATGGTGATTCAAGGTAAACAGATTTGTTTGAATGAGACATAATAAACCCCTTTTTCTCTATCGATTACGTCAGTAAACGTATCAGCCTTTCCCCAAAGCCGATCGTAGTAGAATAAAAACCAACGCTCCATAAAAATTGCGTTGACAAGCCCGTTTTTTTGAGAGTTAATAAAAGAATAAGAAACGCCACCTTAGCTCAGTCGGTAGAGCAGGGGACTGAAAATCCCCGTGTCGCTGGTTCGATTCCGGCAGGTGGCACCACTAACCCCCTTGCATCATGTTAGGGGGTTTTTATATTATCCGCTATAGAAGGCTATACGAAACTCAAAAAACACTGTCATTGCGAGCGTAGCGTGGCAATCTGTCGAAACGTCGAAAGTGGTGAACAGATTGCTTCGTTGCACTCGCAATGACGATTTCTCTTTTTGCTTAGCCCATGATAGCATGCAATATACTTTTTGAGGACTTGTTGATATAATAGTAAGCGACTGATTTATACACCTAATGATCTATACGACTAATTTTTTAAATAAAGGAAACGCCTACCATGATGGACACTTTCGAAGCCATTGAACAACGTCGTTCAATTAAGTCTTACGACCCCACCCACCACATGCCCGATGAAGATGTGAAAACGCTCATGGAAGCCGTGCTGAAAACGCCGACATCTTTCAATATCCAAAACTACCGATTCGTGGTAATTCGTGACAAAGCCATCCAACAAGAACTCAAAGAAGCGAGCTGGAATCAAGCCCAAGTCTTGGATGCGTCAATGGTCGTCTTGCTTTGTGCAGATCTCAAAGCCCCTGTGGACAATCCCAAACGCTATTGGTACCAAGCCCCCACCGAAGTCGCCGAAGCCTTGTCTGGCATGACGCTTCAGTTTTACGACGGCAAAGAAGATTTACAGCATGACGAAGCCTTACGTTCGATTGGTATGGCGGCTCAAACCTTGATGCTCGCAGCCAAAGCCATGGGTTACGACACCTGCCCCATGATTGGTTTTCAACCTGAAACCGTTGAAAAAATTATTAAACTGCCGAAAGACTATTTGTTGGGTATGATGATTGTGGTGGGCAAAGGCACCCAGCCTGCTCGTGATCGTTCTGGCCCTTTAGATTACAGCGAGCTGGTTTTTGAAAATAGCTTTCTATAGTGTTTAAAAGACCGCCCCCCCTCTTTAACCGATGCGTTGCCTGTTTTGCCAGTTCTGTTGACGGCAAAATTACCGCCCCCTCTAACCACACAGACCCCCATGCGTGGGTCAAGCTTGGTACGCCCGCCGATCTTGAACGCCTCTTTCGCTTGAGAGACGTCGCCGATGTCTTGTGTTTTGGTGCATCCACCTTCAGGGCGTGGGCAAGTGTTCGCCGTGGCTTGACGCATCAGGCGAATCCCCTTGCCAATCCGCCGATTCACGTGTTGTTTACGCAGTCGTGGGCGATCGATTGGCACGCCCCTTGCTTTGTGGAATGGCAAACGCATCAACAGAATTGGTCGCCGTTTTTTGTGGCATCCACGAATCTGCCCCCTGCGGATTTACCCATAGAGATTTTAAGCTTTTTACACCCCATTCACTTGGATGCTTCACATTCCCCTGCTCAACAATTAGCAAGAGTGAAAGACGCCGTTACGCCGTTTCTAACGCCAAACACGCTTAGCACATGGATGCTTGAAGGAGGCGGTCAGTTATTCGACTTTTTTTTACAGGCTCAAGCTGTGGATGAACTCCATTTAACGTTGACGCCTCAACTGATTGGGGGCTACAGCACACCCAGCTTGGTGGGGGGGGCAGGTTTTACGCCGTCGAACTGGGCGAGCGTGTCGTGGACGTCTGTCGAGCATCACCCGCCTGAACTGTTCTTGGTGGGGGATGTCGTGTATCCTCCTAATACCAATTAAACGATTAAATGTCGTGTTGTCTCTTCGTTGTCGCTACGATTTTTTTGTTCCGTTATGTAGGTCTCACTACACGCCCTCACAAAAAAATCTAGGCTCCTAGAATAGCCTAACACGCTATTCACTCGTTTAAATGGTATAATACCAGTTCACAGTTTGAATAGCGTATAGGCGGATTCTAGGAGCCTAGACTCGCAGATGTGTGAGGTGTACACAAACGTACATAAGCACATCGAGAACCCGAGCGACAACGAAGACGTCAGACGCTATTTAAAATGGGAATTGGTA
>CANGYO010000065.1 GCA_947458095.1 Vampirovibrionales bacterium
ACCAATGCACAACACACCAGCGACTGACATTAAACATTCTGGCTACTTCAGCTTTATTGAGTCCTTTATTACGGACGGCGTCAACGACTCGTTGGCGTAAATCTTCACTATAAACCATGCCACTTTTTTCTCCATTAAACACAACATACCAAGTATAGCATAAACGGAAAATTATTTAAAATACTATATAAGGGGCTTCTTTGAAGGGGTTAAAACTTGCAGCCTGAGGGGGCGTTACTTTTCTACTGAATTTTGCCATTGCTTCTATTGCTTTAAGTGTGGCGTCTTCAGCGTTGCCTGAACGCTGGCGATTCGACATCGGGGGGGGGTAAATTGCAACTTCATAAAAGAGAACTCCATTGATTTTTAACACAACAACAAAACACTCAAAAAAGTATAGCATTGTCTTCTTAAAAAGCCAAACGCTTTTACGAAGTCGTTACAATCTAAGGGCAGGGATTCGGTAAGTCGTTGTGAATGGCGTTGATTTCCGCCAAAACCTCTGCCGTCAACGTCACTTCCACACTGCGGATGTTTTCTTCCAACTGCTCAAGCGTTGTGGCACCAATAATGTTGCTGGTCACAAAAGGCTGATGATTCACAAACGCCAACGCGAGTTGCGTCGGGGTCAAACCATGGGCGTGGGCTAAATCCGCATAACGCTGAACCGCTTCTTTCGCTTTAGGCGTCGTATAACGGGCGAAGTACTCCCCAAATAGTTCCATACGACTGCCTTTGGGGTGCTGGTGATTCAGATATTTCCCACTCAAAATACCCATCGCTAACGGCGAATACGCCAATAGCCCGATGTCTTCACGGTGCATGACTTCTGTTAAACCCACTTCTTGGGTACGATTTAAGAGGTTATAGCAATTTTGAATCGATGCCATTCGAGGTAAGCCGTGCTGTTCAGCCAAATTTAGATATTGCATGGCTCCCCACGGGGTTTCGTTAGAAAGCCCCACATGCAGGATTTTACCTTCTTTGATGAGGTCATTCAAGGCATTTAAAGTCTCTAAAAAGCGATCTAATACGACGGGGTTTTCGGGCGTTTCAGAATGGACATATTCTCGTTGCCCAAAAATAGGCACAGCACGATCGGGCCAGTGAAGCTGGTAGAGATCAATGCGATCCGTTTGCAGACGTGTGAGACTCCCTTCCACCGCACGCTTTACACTGCTTGCACTGAAATCCAGTTTGCCGTTACGGATCCACTCAAACCGTTCGCTAGGTCCAGAAATTTTCGTCGCTAAAAAGACGTTATCTCTCACGCCACGAGACGCAAAGTAATTGCCGATATAGGTTTCTGTAAGTCCTGATGTTGCCGCACGAATGGGAACCGCATAGACTTCGGCGGTATCCCAAAGGTTCACACCGAGTTCAAGGGCGAGATCCATTTGAGCAAAGGCATCGTTTTGGGTGTTCTGCTCCCCCCATGTCATGGTGCCTAAGCAGATCAGGGGGAGCTGAACAGGGGTGCGTCCGAGTTGGCGTGTGGGTAGGGGAACATTGAGTTGAGGCACGATCGTAAGTCCTTTTAAATGACAAATGTATATGGTTTCATTATACGTCAATTAACCGAAACTTGCTTATAAAACAAACCGTTGTGGCATTCTTTTGTCACAATAGAATAAAGAACTTGTCTAAATTTAGCTATATAGGAAGACTTGAACGGAAAGAATGGATGCCCATGTTGCAGAGAGATCGTGAACACCTCCTCCTCCTCCCGTGGACGCATGAATCGGCGTCTCCGTTTTTAAGTGACTTTGTGGAAGTGCTTCAATTTTTGTTGGCACAATATTGTAGCGTGTGGCAAAATCCTGTACAAGCCAATTTGGTCAAGAATTTGACCCGTACCTTACAGGGACGCTGGGAAAGTAGCTTACCCCTTAACCAATTGGGCGAAACGGGTGTTTCCCTTTTGAAAGATGTGTCTACGATGCATCAAGCTCGATTTTTGTTGAGTGGCCATGCCAGCGTGATTGAAAATCCTCAAGTCGAAGGCGAACTTTTAGGTGTTAAAGTCCAAATACTCTTATTTGACACGGCGACGCAAGCGTGGGCGTTGGATCACACCTTAGACCTGACGTATTTTGAACCGCATCGTAATCGCCACAACGATTTTGCCCCCATTACATGGATGCTTGAAGAATTGATGCAAAATATCTCACTCCATTTGATTGCCTTTATGAAGCCTGAACATGCGGCTCCTAAAATGGCCAGTCTCTCTGAGTTTCACTTAGATACGCCGTATGATGCCCTTGTACAGTTTGCCGCCGTTGAAAATCTACCCACGGCTAGTAAGCGTGCGGAAGACTACCAAAAATTGGCTCAATCTTTTCCTGAAAATGGGTTGATTCATCTTTTATTGGGGCGTCAGCTTAAGCTTAATCGTAAGTATATTGAAGCGGCTCAAGCCTTGGAAAAAGCCTTGCAGCGTCCAATTTTCCCCAAGCGGATGCGGGGGCATATTTTGAATGAACTCGGCAGTTGTGTCGCCTTAAGTGGAGATAGAGAAACCGCTATTGAACATTGGCAAGCCTCTATAGAAGCGGATCCTACCCATGTTTTGGCGTATATGAATATTACGCACGCCTATGAAGAATTGGGACTAGAAAAAAAGGCAGAAAGCTATTTAAAAGATGTCTTGAATTATTCGCCTAGTGATACACGGGTGTATCATGCACTGGCTCGTTTGTATTCGTGCCAAAGTTTGTGGGACAAGGCGTTGGCACAATATCAATTGCAATTGTTGTTGGAACCGTCGGATCCGTGGTGTCATAACAATATCGCCACGTGTGCCTTGCAGTTGAACAAGCCTGATATGGCGAAACGGCATTTTAAGCATGCCCAAGTCTTGGATGCTGAAGGGGAAGCAGGTCAATATGCCATGCTGGTGTTGACAGGCATGGAAGATGAAAATAAAATGAGTGATGTCATTTCATCTTAAATGGGGACGGTTGTAGAAACGAGATTCCGTCATCCTGAGTGAAACGAAGGATCTCCCTAGCCCTTGCGGTTTCCATTTTTGGGAGATGTTTCCCCTTCGGAAGCCTCAGGGTCAACATGACGTATCCGTTTTTGACTTTTGCAGAGCTTTACCTAGCACAAAAGTGAGTTGCTTGGGTTTTATGCTTGCATAATGCGTAAAAATAACGTATAGTAGGCTTTGAACTATACAATATATTCAAAGTAGCTCTCTCCTATTTGGTGTGTTTTGAAAGGATTTTTTATGTCGCTTTCCCTCTCTCATGCGTTTGCATGCCCTTCTATGTCAAATAGACAATCCACACAACGCAGTGGGGATGCTGAAGGCATGACGCATGCCGCTCTTACAAAAAGTCTGACAAGCCATGAAGGTAGCACCGCCCATGGTGGTGGCGAACATGGAACACATGGCGAGGAGCATGAAGGGGGGCATAACGACTTTAGCAGTGCTGCGAAAGCCTCTTTGGCGTTGAGTAGTCAACGTAAGAAGGGGGTCAAAGAAAAAGCAGAAGAAACAGGCGGTAAAGATGGCAAAAAAGACAACGATTTGGCTCGTGTCGAGAAGGATCCGATTTTCAATAGGTTGTTGTCGCAAATCTTTTTAAACGAAAGAAATGAGTCCACCATTGAGTTTTTGCAAGGCAGTACGCTTAATACCATGGGGCATTTCAGCGAAGGTTTTACGCTCGGGGCGGTTTTGGCAGGCTTATTTCATGCTCAAACAATCATGAACTCTGAAAAAGAAAATGGTCAATTGATTCCTGGGCAAATCATTGCAGGTCGTGGAAAAGACGGGCATTTCTATAAAATTGTTTACACCAAGAACGGCAAAGGCTCGTTTTGGGATGGCAATGCGAAAAACCCGAACGACGAAAGTTTACAGATTTTGCGTTCCAAACACAAAGGGTTCTTCGGCTTCTTTAGAGGCTATGAAGCGGTGGCGGATATCAACAACCCTGCCAACACCAAGTATGAATCCAAAATCCTTGATCTAACCTTTAAAAATGGGGAGAATGTAGCGGATTATCATGCCGACAACTACATCAAAGAATTGAAAATTACCCAATATCTAACAGACACAAATGGTAAAATTACCGAAGTGAACCGAACTTTTGAAGTGAAGACGGATCGAGTCACGGGCAAGCATGTCTTTGAAGAAGTGAAGAACAAATCCGATTTTCATCAAGGAGCGAAGAGTCTTGGGGGCAAATGTTTGGATGTGTTAGATGCGACTGTTGGAAAGGTGATTGGTGCGTTTGATGGAAGTGCCGTTAAAGACGTCGGTACAAAGCCCGTGGTGGTTTCCACTATGGCAAACCGAAATGCTCCCCCCATTACCAAAGACAAGCGACTCAATCAGTTGGGTAACAATGTGTTTGACAGTATTGAAGACATCTTGCATTACTTGCCTGAAAAGTTCAGGTTTGATCCGCATGAAGTCATGAGCATGAAGAAGAAAGACACGCTTAGCAAGGTCTTGAAATATGTGCCTCCTGTTAAGAATCTCATCAATTGGGGTATTTGGGGAGGCGTGATTGCCGTCTTATTTGGCAGTATTACCGAGGGCTATCATGCGGGGATGAGACCGCCTCGCCTCAATTTAGGCGGGGGTGGAGAAAGTCATGCTTCTGCTGAAGGTGAAGAGCATCACTAAAGCCAAACGTCCGCTAGTTTAGCGAGTAAACGACGAGCCACCACGTCTTTCGATGCCTTTTCGATGAAAAGAGGGGCGTGCGTGTCATCCGCAAAAAGCAATTGCATTTCATTGTCTTCACTATTAAAGGCAATGTCGCTTCGGTTGATGTTGTTGACGGCAAGGGCATCGGCACCTTTGCGGTGGAGCTTGGCATACAAAGGGGTCAAATCGCCTGTTTCACTTTCCGCCGCAAAGCCTAACACCCTTTGGTGATGCTTTTTTAGCCCACAGACCGTTTTCAAAATATCCACCGTTGCTTCAAGTTCTAGCACATAGGGGGCATTCGTGGCTTGCTTTTTAATTTTGGACGCTTGAGGTTGAACAGGCTTAAAATCACTGACGGCTGCTGCTTTTAAGAGCCAATCGTGTGAAGGAAACAGTTCTAAAACGGCGTCTTTCATCGACTGCACATCTTGAGCCAAAACCATACTATACGGACGCATCCCGACATGTTGGACATTCGCCGTAATCAGCGTGACGTCTGCCCCCATGGCGTAGGCTTCATCGGCAAGGGCGAGTCCCATTTTTCCGCTGGATTTATTCGTCAAAATCCGTGCAGGGTCTAAGGCTTCTTGCGTGCCTCCTGCGGTGACCAACACTTTTTTACCTGCTAGACGATTATTCTGTGGATGCACCGCTCGGTAAAGCGTCAGAAGCGTCCATTCATCAGGGGCGAGATGCCCTGTGCCTGTTTCCCCACAGGCGAGCAAGCCTTCCGTCGGCGGAACGATATGCACGTTGGGTAAAGTCGCCAAAGTCGCCAAATTGCGTTGGGTAAAGGGATGTTCCCACATACGGGTATTCATGGCAGGGCTAATCACGATCGGCTTTTCGTTGAAGCACAAGGCGGTTGCGGTGACCAAATCTCCCGTTAAGCCTTGAGTCAGTTGAGCGATGAGATTAGCCGTGGCGGGGTAAATAAGCAGTGCATCGCCCCATTGAGCCAAGCTAATATGCAGTGGAATACCTTGGGCATCGACGGCGTGATGCTCGCTTGTGGCAGGGTACTTGCTTAGGCTAGACAGGGTTAAGGCGGTGATAAAGTGGGGGGCATCTTGCGAAAGAATGGGATGCACCCCCGAGGCTCCCTTGCGTTGCAGTTCACGAATCAAGTCACCACTTTTATAGGCGGCAATGCCTCCGCAAACGCCTAAAACAATGTGCTTGCCTTTAAAAAACATGGGATGATTTATCCTCTTCTTTGTACGAAGGTTAGTCTAGCACAAATGTTGTGTATGATATAATAGAATAATCTTAGCCATTCAAGGTATCTTCCATGAAATCTCCCTTTAAAACTGAAGAAAAACGTCCCTTTGTGGTGATTGTCGGCAAGCGTGCGGGCTATGTACAGATCGCCACAAGCCGTGAAACGACGCAACATGCGGAAGTTCCTCTCGCTCTTTTCGACGCCTGCCAAGCGTGGACGGCGTTTTTGCAAACGCAAGAAAATGTCTCCAAAGTCTATTGGCTTCAATTTAGCGAAGTGGTCGAACATCTACATTGGCATTTGTACCCACGTTTCACCCACGACACGCTTAAAGGTACGGAGGCTTTTAATGCTCGCCATACGCCTGAAGCCGAAATCCCGTGGGACTTGCATTGGCAAGCGGCGTTGTTTCAATGGGCGAATCGTTATGATGTGGCGATTTTGGATCCTGAAGCGGTCTTAGCAGAGCCTGCGGTTTTATTTCCTGATTATAGCTTTCCTGATTATAGCGAAGTGACGTCCTAATCATGGTGTATACGTTAAATCACGCCGAAATGCAAGACTGGATGCGTTATGCTTTAACACTTGCCCAACATGCCCTACCCCATGATGTGCCTGTGGGGGCGGTCTTTTTAGATGCTGAAGGCTATCGTATCGCTGAAGGGGTGAATACGCGAGAAAAAGACAAGAATCCCTTAGGGCATGCGGAACTTAATGCCATGCTGGAAGTGGCTGAAAAACAAGGCGATTGGCGTTTAAGTGAGTGTACCTTGATTGTGACCCTTGAACCGTGTGCCATGTGTGCGAATGCCTTAAAGCAAGCTCGTGTGGGGCAGGTGATTTTTGGGGCGTATGACCCGACTGAAGGGGAAGCTCCTTCTAAAGTCTTGCAAAGCGAAGGCGGCGCCTTAAAAGTTATCGGGGGCATTTTAGAAGAAGAGGCGAAAGAAGCGTTACAAGCCTATTTCAAAAGCAAACGAGGGATGCCGTAGCATCCCTCGTTTATAGCATTGTTTAGAAAACTAAGCAAGTGTGTAAGTCGCTTTAGCCATTGCAGCAGTGGTGGTTGCTTTCATCACAGCAGTGGTGTTGACTTCATGACCGTTGATGTTCAACGTGTCATGGTTTTTATTAGCTTTCATCGCAGCCAATTTAGTATTTTTCATTTGTTGTGCTTGACCAACACGTTGAGCATCGGTTTTAGCAGCCGCTGATGAAAAAGTATCACGGTTCAATTTTAACTTCATTACCAGAGTCCTTATTTAAAGAAGTAACACAAGAATTTCTTAAGAAGAAACCCTATAGTATCATATGAAAAAAAGTTAAAAAGTCAAGTGTTTTCTTAGGCACAGAAGGGGTTTTCACGGTTTTTGTAAAGGCATTGTTACATTTTTTACAGAAGGCTTGCCAAGCTTTCACGCCACACTTGTACAACCGCTTCATGTTGAGTGCGTGCCGTATGAGCGTCACAGGGGACAGAAAGGACGTTTAAGGCGACATCCTGCGTGGTTAAGGGTTTGCCCTGTTTGCCATTTAAGCACGTACCTTGCTTCGGTAAACCTTCTACCACAGGGGTGGTGGCTTCATCCACAAACCAATACGCACAAGTCCCACACGTTTTGGGCTGAATTTGGTATTGAGAAAGGGTTTCTTTTAGTTCGTCAAAGGCATTTTCGAGCCGAGGGTAGTGTCTGGTTTCAAAGCATTGTTGCTTATAAGTCAACGTTAAAGCATATAATAAGCCTGTTGTATTGGGTTGAATGTCTACCTCAATATGAGCGACGATTTCTTGAGAGCCGAGCGTTAAAATGAACGGTGTTTGGGTGTCTAGCGTTTGAGGGGCAGACACGCTTTTTCGTTCACTGGCAACGATGGCTTTACGAGGGGTAGTGGTTTGTTGTCGTTGGGGTTCAAGGTGTTCTTTCATAGGGCTGAGGGTTTCAAGCGAACGATCCGTTGGCGTATGGGTTGAGTGTGATGCGTTGAGCTGACGGAGTTTTTGAACCGTCCAACCCACGAATGCCACAGGGAACGCTAATACTTCCAACATTGTGGCGAATAAAACGATTAAGGTTGAATTGAACCATTCGGCGGGTTTGATTCGAGCCACACTTAAACCAATGCCCCATAAGAGTAATTGCCCTACTGCTAAAACAAACCACGCAAAGGAGCTTCCTATTTTTTCAGGTAGAAATCCGTGTGTCACCAAAATAGCAAGGCTGACGAATACAAGGGTGTTTAGAATTAAGTTGTTGGGTAGCATGGCGAAACGTTGTTCTAGTTCTTGGGGACGAGCCAGTCGAACAAAACGAGTCAAAAGCCCCAAGACTACCGTAAAAGTGGCTTCTATTTCTTTACTGATATGGGCAAAGACATCAGGGTAATGCCGTTGATACACAATCATACTAGGCACCCAATGCACTTTCATACTGGGCAAAGCCCTACTGGCTTGATTGAGCGTAATGCTCCATGGGGCGTAGCCTAAACTAGCGTGATGTTCAATGGGAAAGCGTTCAAGCACACTCGGCTTAAAGGCAAGCCCGCTATGGCGAAACAACAAGCCCAAGCCTCCATGAAAACGACCGACGCTTTCGATGCGAGACCGCAGGCGAGTCAACAAGCCCAAGCTACGACTTAAGACCCCTTCCCCAAAATCTCGATGGGCGATGTAGCCTTGATAGACATCATGTTGATAGGCAACCGAAACGGTGTGGCTCAAAAAATCAGGTTTAATCAGATCATAGACATCCAGCAACACAAATAAATGGGGCGGGTCTGTCGCTAAAATGCGGTTCAGTCCCCAGCGTAAAAGACTTTGTTGGGTCTGAGCAAAGGGATTCGGTACATTGATCCACTGGTAGGCGTTGGAGAGTTCAAGGGATTCTTGCATCCATTGAGCGTCTGGATGAGCCAAAATCACGATACGGGCGTTTTCATACGTCTGTGCGGTGGTGCAGGTTAAAAAATCTTGTAAAGCCATATCGTCATCGGCATTTATGAGGGGAATGACTAGATTGACCTCAAAATCTTGCCCTTTGACAGGAGGGTGGTAGCTTAAATCATGGCGACGCCCTTGTTCAGCCGAAAATAAAATCCACAGATGCCTAAAGCTGAATAAGGTACAGAGGGTATAAAGCAATAGGTCAGCAGGGGCTATAAAGAAGGGGGGAACGGGCAGTGAAGGCATGGAAGTTTCCTTTGAAAAAGCACTCCCTTATCATAGGCGAAAAGCCTACGTTTGGCTAGGGGGGAAATCCAGTCAAGTCTTGCTTGAAAAAGAAGCCTCGTCCATATGAAGGAAATGCTCAAACTTTGAAAACACGGTGTCGATACATTCAGCGTAACAAGGTTGCCTAGCGAAAACAGTTTTTGTTCACGACTGGGATTAACAAAATTGTTGCACGGATGCAATACACACGGATGCAGGACTATCCTCTTCTGACTCTCTCTTTCACTCATCCTCTTTAAGTCACCAGACGTTTAAACGATTTGAATGCTTGCATTTAAATCCCTAGGACGCGCTTTTGTACTTAAAGAAGCTTGTGCCAAACAACACGAGCGATTTGTTAAAGGCTTAGGCAGAACAGATATGAAATCGCATCCCAATCACGGAAGATAAGGAGCATTTTATTATGCCTATTAATGTTAATACCAACGTGCAATCCATTAATGCACAACGTTTATTAAGTCAAAACACCATGGGCTTAAATAAATCTTTAGAGAAATTGTCATCTGGATTCAGAATTAACAAATCTTCAGACGATGCCGCTGGTTTGCAGATTTCTGAAACGTTAAGATCCCAAATCAGAGGCAGTGAAAAAGCCAATGATAACGTGCAAGACGGCATTAACGTTTTGAACACAGCCGACGGGTCACTTAGTACGATTACAGACAACCTGCAACGTATGCGTGAACTTACCGTACAGGGTGCGAACGATACGTTAGGCGTCGATCAACGTTCCGCCATTAACAAGGAATTGTTACAGCTGACCAATGATATTGACCGTATCGCCAAAGCCACCGAGTTCAATGGTAAGAAGCTCTTCTCTTCTGTCACCACTTATAACATTCAAGTGGGTGCAGAATCGGCTTCAGCCA
>CANGYO010000066.1 GCA_947458095.1 Vampirovibrionales bacterium
AAATATATTCAAAGGCACAAAAATGCTCGTTTGCTTTGGGACTCGCCCCTTTGATCCAGCGTTGCTGGATTTGTCCTTTTAAATCAATAATCAAAATCTCACCAGGGTCGACATCACGCACGTATTCCGCCCCGATAATATCCAAGGCACAGGTTTCAGATGCCACCACCACTTGCCCACTAGGCATTTTTCCCAAGCACAAGGGGCGAATGCCGTACTTGTCTCGAGCCGCAATCAAGCAATCGCCCATTGCCATTACCACGCTAAACGCCCCTTGGCAGTGATTAAAGACCAAATCCGCGGCTTCGGCTAAATCGCCTTGTGTTTCCGCCAAGGCTTGCCCCAGGCAACGCACCATCACATGACTGTCGCTATTGGCACCAAAGCCGTCGCCACTTTCAAGATGAAAACGCTCCCGTAAGTCGTCTAAATCAATCAAATTGCCGTTATGAGCCAGTGCCAAGCTCCCTAAGCGAGAGCGTGAAATCACAGGTTGTGCATTTTCAAGCGAAGAATCTCCTGCGGTGGAATAACGTGTATGCCCGATAACCACTTGCCCTTCAAGCTTTTGAAGCAAGTCGTCTTTAAAGACTTGGCTGACTAAGCCAATATCTTTATGCAAGGTCATTTGATCGTTATTAAAAACCGCCATGCCACAGCTTTCTTGCCCCCGATGTTGCAATGCAAATAAGGCAAAGTACGCATACTGCCCTAGGGGAATGGTTTGTGAGCCGATCATCCCAAAAACGCCACATTTTTCATTCAATTCTGAAGAAAAGTCGTTTAAGTCGCTTGCAGGCGTTTCCATTGCGTGCGGTTCCTATTAAGCTTGTTTACGTCTTTCATTATAAACCAAACAAAACAGAAACCATACGGCGAAGGTCTTAAAAAATAACTAAGGCCCTACAGGACTAAAACCATTGTCTCTGGCGCCATATTGATGCCCTGAATCCACATTATTGCTTGCCCCACCTGCATTGGTGTTGGTCACGGCTACTTCGTCAGGATTGATCAACTGGCTTGTGTCTCCCACGTATTCGGTCGTAGGCGCCTCATCTGCCCGAAGCCCCACCGCAGCCGCATACAAGGCCTTTTGTGTCGGTATGGGTTCCACTGAACACGCTTTGAGGTTTCTTCCGTTCACCAGCAGGTCATAATCTTTAACAGGATTAAAATCAAGGGTGACGGCATCGCTTGTGTCATTGGCATCCCACTGAACAGTGATTTGGTCTGTATTGGGATCAATGGTGACTTTGCTACCATTTCTAAAGGTTAGCGAAGTATTGGTTGTGGCTGTGCCTGTTGTGCTGGCTTGAACTTTTCCAGCATTTGCCACAAAAAAGCCATAAAGTGTTCCATCACTAGCCGTTGTTCCGTAATTAGGACTAGCACAATACTTCTTGAGCAGACTTTCCACGAGTAAAAAATTTTCACGAAAGGTGGCAAGTCGTTGTCTCTCTTGAACACTGGTAAGAAGGCTAGGCACCGTAAAGGTTGCAATCACCCCTAAAAGTGCTAAAGCAATCAACATTTCACTCAAGGTAAATGCCGTAAACGCTGGTGAACGAAGAAGAGGCTTCGACATAGTAAAAATCCTTTTTAGGGTCATGGTTAATGGAAGTATCGTAAAAAATAAGCAAATCTAAAGGTACTGTTACCAATCGTTACAGGATGTTGGCCCCTTTTTTGTAACAAGATGTTACGGTATCGCACAATTCCCCCACCTTAAACCTTTATTAAGACAGCTATGTTCATTTTATTAGCGAACGGAAGCTTAGGCTTCCGTCCGCTCTTCTTTTTTACCCCCTATACAATTGCGTTTCAGCAATTTAATAAATAGAATAAGGATTTTAATGATGATTGGTTCAATCACAAGTTCACTCATTTTGCCACAACAAGTTGCCACATTTAACCCACGTCTTGCTCAAGAAAACGCCCAGCAAGACGCCCAGTTAAAACTATGGCTTAAGCAAAAAGGATTGACAGATGCTCAAATCGGTAGTTTAAATAGTCAGCAAAGAGCTAATTACCTTCAACAAATGCAGATGAGCCAAGGTGGCAACTTTAGCAACCTTGGTGCCACTGCGACAGGTATTAACGGCCTAGTGAATGCGTCTAATGGCAATCCGCTTGCAGGTGCCCAAGCCCTAGGCATCGGTAGCTTAGGGAATGCCAATGCTGCCAGTATGGGAGCAGTAACCTTTGGCAAAGTCAATGCCCAAGCTGCCACGATTATTTCTCAAATGATGCAAGCAGGTGCCGCCATTGACCCCGCAGGAACCGCTGCTTTGGCTCAAAAAATAAACGGAAACCCCACTTGGCAAATGACTACAAACCCTATGTATCAACAAACCTTAGCACAAATTCAACCTTATCTACAAATAGGTGCTCAGCAAAATGCTTACATCGCTTTGCAACAACAGCAGCAACTACAAGCCCAAGCCGCACAAGAAAAGGCTAAAAAAGCCGAAAAAGATGACGCTTAGCCTAACGCACATGAAACCCTTTGAACATCCCCATTCCCTGTGGGGATGTTTTGATTATTGACAAAGACAATCGTGGGGTTATGCGTAGGGGCTTCTTCTTGGCTGAACTGAGCAAAGGCACAAATAATCACCAAGTCCCCTGTCTGTGCCAAACGAGCCGCCGCCCCATTGATGCCAATAATCCCTGAACCACGCTCGCCTTTAATGGCATAAGTGGTAAAACGGTTGCCGTTATTGATGTTGAGAACATCCACCTGCTCATAGGGCAAAATGCCTGAAGCGTCTAGCAAGGCTTCGTCAATGGTGATAGACCCTTCATAGTGAAGATCTGTCTGAGTAATCGTGGCACGGTGTATTTTCGCTTTCAGCATCGACAAATTCATAAGTATAGATCCTTACGATTGAAAACCTTTATCATTTATTATAAGAGTTTAGCACAAGGAGAGTTGAGAATCTATAGCATTTTTAGTATTTTTTCGTTGACGCAACGCTTTGTTTGCATCACAATAAAATAAAATTGTTAGCAAACCCTGTTGAGGGTCGTATCTATTAGGAATGGAGTCGCTTGAATGATGTCTCACGGTAAAATTACCCAAGTTATTGGTCCAGTTATTGATGTAGAATTCCCCGTTGGGCAATTGCCTGCGATTTATAACGCCTTGCAAATGACCGTTAAAACCGAAACAGGTACCCTGACCTTAGTGGCTGAAGTGCAAAGTCATTTGGGCAATAACCGTGTGCGTTCGGTTGCGATGGACGGCACCGAAGGATTGACCCGTGGCATGGATGTTCTAGACACAGGTTCCCCCATTAAAGTGCCTGTTGGTACGCCGACCTTAGGACGCATCCTTAACGTGTTAGGTCAACCTGTGGATAATGCAGGCCCAGTCAACGCTGAAAGTCACTGGTCGATTCACCGTCCAGCCCCTTCAATTGAGCAACAATCCACAGAACAAGAAATTTTTGAAACAGGTATTAAAGTTATCGATTTGCTCGCTCCTTATTCTAAGGGTGGTAAAATTGGTTTGTTTGGTGGTGCGGGTGTTGGTAAAACCGTTATCATCATGGAATTGATTAACAACATCGCCAAAGGGCATGGTGGGGTTTCCGTATTCGCTGGTGTGGGCGAACGGACGCGTGAAGGAAACGATCTTTACCACGAAATGAAAGATTCTAAAGTCCTCGACAAAGTTGCCTTGATTTACGGACAGATGAACGAACCCCCTGGTGCTCGTTTGCGAGTCGCTCTTTCTGCTTTGACCATTGCGGAATACTTCCGTGACGAAGCCAAGCAAGACGTTCTTTTATTTGTGGACAACATCTTCCGCTTTACCCAAGCAGGTTCTGAAGTATCCGCCCTTTTAGGTCGTATGCCTTCTGCCGTAGGCTACCAGCCCACACTGGCTGATGAAATGGCGAGTCTTCAAGAACGTATCACGTCCACCAAAGACGGTGCGATTACCTCAATTCAAGCCGTTTATGTGCCTGCCGATGACTTGACCGATCCAGCCCCTGCGGCGACCTTTGCTCACTTGGACGCCACCACCGTATTGTCTCGTAAAATTGCGGAAATGGGCATCTACCCAGCTGTTGATCCGCTCGATTCGTCTTCAAAGGCGTTGGATCCTAAAATTGTGGGTGATGATCACTACAATACCGCTCGTGAAGTGCAGTCTGTGCTTCAACGTTATAAAGATTTGCAAGATATTATCGCCATTTTGGGTATGGATGAATTGTCTGACGACGACAAGGCGGTTGTCGGCAGAGCCAGACGTATTCAACGTTTCTTGTCTCAACCCTTCCATGTGGCGGAAGTCTTCAACGGCGTACCAGGGTGCTATGTGAAGTTGGAAGACACCTTGCGTGGATTTAAAGAAATCTTGGCTGGTAAATACGACAGCTTACCTGAACAAGCCTTTTATATGTGCGGTTCTATTGAAGATGTCGTCAAAAAAGCGGAAGAACTTGAAGCCGTTCCTGCTTAAGTCAACGGATATTTTCTTACGTTTTAACAAAAAGGTTTTAACTCATGTCCATCTTCTTAAAAGTTATGTCTCCTAGTGCGGTTACGCTTGATGAAGCGGTACGTTCCGTGGTATTGCCCAGCCCTAGTGGGGAACTGGGTATTCTGGCCAAACGTCAACAGGTCTTGGTTCGCTTGAAAAAAGGTGCCTTGCGTTATGAAACCCTCAGTGGCGAAAAGCGGAGCTTCCCTATTGAAGGGGGCTTAGCGTATAATGACGGTGAAGTCGTCACCGTTTTACTACGTTAAGACTCCCCTTATAGAGTATTTTTACGCTTCACAACAATAATGCGAATGACTTAAATGGCAGGCATTGACGCACTAGAGATATTTGGCGGGTGTCGTGCAGGATGAATGATGCGACGAGGTTGGGATGAAAAACTGTTTTAGGAAAGAGAGGGGACAGGATTTACATAGCATCAAAAAAGCTTGAGATGCCTTAATGTCATTAACACTTCATATTATTTGAGGTACAATGTTAATGTGATGCCTTTCTTTCACAACTAGGCCCTTTTCTAAGCGTTAATGGTTTTTCTTTATGCCCACTGGTGTAGTTTCGACTCTAAAGCTCAATCTGTCTCAAAATCCAGACTTAAACGCTTTTAACCAAGAAGCTAGCTCTGCTCGTGCGAAAAAACGTCGTAGCCATCATCAGCTAGGCAGTACTAACACACTTGAAAAAGGTATTATTGGGGTGGCTGGTATTAGCTTAGTGGGATTACTGGGCTTATGGAAAATACATCAAATGTCGCCTGAAAAAGGCCTATTACGAAGTATTGATGCCCAAAGTATTCCGATACTTTCTAATTTACGCTTGCCGAAGAGTGATCTAAGTTTGGTGGATATCACCTCTCAGGGTATGACGTCCATTAACTCAGTGGCTCGAATCTTTTTTGCAATGTTGACACACCAGCATTTATTTGAAACGGTAGGTTTAGAAGTCCTAACACGTTTAAGTACGCTAAGTCTTATTAAAGCGGTTAAAGGCAACAAAAACAAAAAGGGTGAAGAATCTCTTTTAAGTATTAATCGTTGGTTTTTGAATTATATGATGAAACCCAAAAATCTCACACGAAAAATCGATATTTCAGTAAAGGAATCCGCATGGGTTCAATTTACGTCTAATTGGCGAAATACAGTGGGGCTAGCCATTCAGGAAATGTGTGGTTTAAATACCCCTTTTGAAGTTATGTTTCCCCATGTGAAAGTTCCTCCGTCTAAAGCAGGGACGCTGGTGGACAGTCGCATTGACGCCTTTCGTGAACGTTTAACCCTTCAAAGTACCGAAATTGACATCCACAACGTTTTAACAAAAGGTTTTGAAATTAAAAAGGCGTATACGCAAGCCAAGCAAGCCTTTGATCAAGCTTTAAAAGCCCCTCTTCCCGTAGAAACGTTGACACGTTTGTATGAAAATTTGGCAGACGCTCAATATCGTTACAACCACCATTTTCAAGATATTCGCTATAAGCAAACAAGCCATGGCACAGAAGACCGTTGGGTGGGGCGTCGAAGTCGCCAAGCGTATGAACAAGCCGTCTTAACACTGACGGGTAAGAAACCTGATCAGGCGTCTTTATCTGAACGAACCCAACATCTATGGAGTGCCTTAGACGCTAAAAATGAAAAGAAAAATAAGTTAAATCTCGTCCCTCCGCCTTCAGATAAAGTGAACTGGGAAGAACAACTCATCAGATTAGGGCAACTCGAAGCCCAAAAAAGCTTGCAAACCTTACGAGATGACCTTAAGGCGGGTCAACTGTTGCCATTATTGAAGGAAAAGCTAGAAACCGTGTTGCTTTTAGAAGATGGGACTTCAGGCGTTCCGAAAGATGCCCCAAGACGCTTTCAAGATATTTTCTTTCCGTACTTAGAAGAAGCGATGAAGTACTGTAGATACAGTCCTGCTGATATGGAAAGGGCTAAAGCCCTTCAATCCAAACAGCCGAATATCCCTTTGCCTATCAATCTTTATGATTTAACGGAAGAAGGAATGCTTCAACTTTTTAAAGGCTTGATGGATGATTTAGACAGCCTAAACCAAAAACCTGCCTTGGTGCGTCTACGGGAATCTGCTCTGGAAAGAGGCTTTGGTATTTCTGCTGAAAAACCCTTAACGGCTGAAGAGAAGTTGACACGCTTCAGAGAAAAAGCGCACAAACGCTTAGCAGATTACCTAGATTTTAAAGAAGAACAAAATTTAACGCTAAATAACTTTTCTTTAGAAGCGACCAATGTGTACGGCGAACTGATTGAAGCTGCTGTGCATGATTATTTTAAAGCTCAAGCCAAGTCTTCTGATGAATTGAAGTTTGACTATTACCTGAGCAAACGCTTTGGCGAAGCACGCACTTTAAATACGGAAAAACCTAGAAAAGGAAACGATGTTCCTCCTGTTTTGTTGACAGGTAAGGTGTTTAACATTTTAGACGCAGGCTTTAAACTTAATGAACGGATTCGTGATATTGATCAATATAAACGCAATAACATCATTAAGTCGGGCCTACAAGTTGCCTTCCAAACGGCGGTTACCGCTTTTGTTTTAAGCAACGTCCTCTTCTTTATCGTTTATAATTCGTTCTCTCGTTTAGATGCCGACTATAAAGGACGAGGTAAAATCCCACTAAATGATTGGGTGGCTTCTATGAAGCAATTCTTAGGCGTTAAGCCCGATTCTGAAAAAGACAAAACCCCTGTTGAAGCGAAAGTCAATGTGTCGCTTAATTTAAATGATCCTTCATTGAAGCAATTCAGTCGTGTTAAACATCGACGCAAGCACAAGATCCAACCACATACAGAAGGAGCAACGCCTCAATGATGACCACAGCTTCTCAACCTAAAGCAACAACACCACAACCAAGTACACCCGATTCTCAAGAAATGGCGATGTTTCGTCTTTCTCAAGCTTTAGTGGTGGGCGTGCCTTTAAGTTCTATTTTGGTAGGTTGGATTGAACATTTAAAAACGCCTAAAAATACCCCAAGTACTTATAATGCGAATATCCATGGGATCAATCCCTTTGCGGATGAAGGCGGAAAGGGTCTACAAAAGAAAACGAATTTTCTAAGCGAATACTCCACCGATTTTTCAAAAGCAGTGCAAAGTGCGTGGCGATTGACCACCGTTTTACCGTCGGATGTCCTGCGTTACGGTTTTAGAGGCTTTTCACAACTGTACCTACAACCCCTTTTAGAAATGGTGCGTCGAGCCAGTCGTGGTTTGAGTTCGCCCATAATTCGTGAAGCGATTTTGCCCACGGTCAATGGTCGTAACTTAGAAGGGGCAAGGGCTTTTTATGCTCATTTGACGGACTATGAATTTCAAGAACTCAAAAAAGAACTGGGTGATTTTAAATTAGAGGACTTAGAAGGCTTGCAAGATGCCTTAACCAAGGATTCTATGGCAAAAAGGGGAGAAGATTATTATTATCTTTCTCAAGCCATGAGTGTTTTAAAGTTTCATCGCTTAAACCCTGAAACAGGCAAATATGAGACGATGCCACTGTCTCGTTTACCTCAATTAACGAGACACATCCGCATTATGACGCAACCCGATCGAATGGCCATCAGCAGTGCCCCTTTGTCGAAATATGGAGATCGGAACGTCCCGAACTACAGTACCACTCAAGTGGTGGACGGTGAAGTCGTCCAGCTTGGTAAGGCGGATATTCAACACGATTTATTTACAGGAGTCGTTGATGCTTACCAACATGTTGTGAATACCCTTAAGCTGGGCGATTTTATGCCTGAATATCAACAGTTTTTACAACTGGCGAGTCAAGGGCGTTTTGCCACCAATGGCACGTTTCATAAACAGCATGCCCAACGCTTGTTTGATATGCACACCAGCGAACCAATCGAACGAGACTACCGTATCAATCATGCGTTTTTAGAATACCTGTTTAAATTTGCCACACTCAAAGGCAAAGGTGAAGGACAAATCCCTTTTGGTCGCGATACCCTTGGCTACATTAAGCATAGTCTTTTAAAAGAAATGTCAGAACCTTTAGACACAGGCAATACACGTGACGCTAAAATAGAACGCCTAACAACTATCTTGGAAAAAGTGGTGGGCAATGAATCGCTGGTGTTTAATGACAACACCACTAAGAAAATCGGTATGCGTTTTGATGAAGAGAAGGCACTGAACATCGAAGCCATGGGGATTCCTAAGTTTGCGGAAGAAATCAGTCCCTTCTTAGAAGATTTGCGTCAAAATGTGGAAGCAGTCAAGGCATTATTAGAAGATACTAATATGACCGCCCAAAAATTCCAAACCGAAAGCCAAAGACTCTTAGCAGATTTTGAACTACATCGTTTGCGTATGGCGACCGTATTTCCAAGTAGCCATCCCAAAGGGGTGGCGGCTTTGAATAAAGTATTACAAGAAGGATTGATTAAAAAAAGTACCAAAAATGCGTATACTTTCGTGACACAAGGTTTACGTCATTATGTTGCAATTCATCATAGCATTCCCGATGCCAAGAAACGTATGATTGTGCCTGAAGTTTTACTTAATTCGGTTTTAGGCTTTAGTTTCTTAGGGTTTTTATGGAACGCTTTAGATGTGCATCGTGTGCAACCGTACGAATCTAAAATAAGTGACAAAAAAGGCGATGTGAAGGGGTCAGGAATCATGCTAGGACTCGCCTTATTACCGGGAGCCACCTTGTTTACAGGGCTTTTGGCGAGTAGTGCCTTGCGTAAGCTCACACAAAACTCTCCGACCTTACGTTTTGCCATTGCCTCTTTAGTGGGATTGGGGACCTCGTCATTTTGTGCGTATCACTTGGTGCGTGGGCATTTAGAATCCAAGCCAGATGTCGCATTAAAGCAACGCTTTTCTTTAAAATCAAGAGTGGAAATCTTCCATTCTCATCATTCTGAAATTATCAAGCAGGTGAAAGCTCACCAGCGTGTGCATCGTAGTAGTCAAATACGTTCCTATCCAACACCATTACCCTCATTAAGTTTGCCTAAAAATTAGCCTATAGAAAGCTCTGCGAAAGGGGGGATGAAATCCTGTTTTTTGCCAAGAAAGCTTTAGAGCCTATCCGAGAAATAATATTTATAGTAAGATGTAGGTGTTAACGTCATTTTTGGTATATACCCATGTCACAAAAAGCCATGATTTTCAGAGTAAAAGATGCGTTATGGAAGCGTCTTGAAGCTCTCATTCCTCCTGTTGTCG
>CANGYO010000067.1 GCA_947458095.1 Vampirovibrionales bacterium
AATTGCTTCAAAAAACGTTGATCGTTGGTGTAAAAAATGCGGATGTCGTCAATGGCGTCTCGCAACATCGCCAAACGCTCCACGCCCATGCCAAAGGCAAAACCTTGATACACCGTCGAATCAATGCCACAATTTTCTAGCACGTTGGGGTGAACCATGCCAGCCCCCAAGATCTCAAGCCATCCGCTATGCCCGCAGACCTTGCACCCTTCGCCTTGGCAGAAAAGGCATTGCACATCGACTTCCGCACTCGGTTCGGTGAAAGGGAAATAGCTGGGACGAAAACGCGTGGGGCGTTCATTACCGCCAAACAACTCTGCAATAAAGGCGTTCAACGTGCCTTTTAAATCGGCAAAAGTCACGTGTTTATCCACGTAAAGCCCTTCAATCTGATGAAACAGCACATATTTACGACTGCTCACTTCTTCGTTGCGATACACCCGCCCAGGGGCAATCACACGAATCGGCGGTTTGTGCTGGCTCATATGCCGAATTTGCGCATTACTGGTTTGCGAACGTAACAACACGTGGCTGGCGACTTCCGTGTAGTAGGTGTCTTGCATGTCACGAGCAGGGTGATCGGCTGGGAAGTTGAGGGCTTCAAAGTTGAAGAACTCGGTTTCCACTTCAGGGCAGGCGTTGTCGTCTAACACGCTAAAGCCCATGCCTTCAAACAAACGGCAGACGTCTTCTGTAATCTGGCTCAGGGGATGCACCTTGCCCACTGGCACATGGCGCCCCGGCATGGTGACATCCAGCGTTTCGGCCTGTAATTGAAGCGCTAAGGCTTCGGCGTCCAAGCGCGCTTTGATCTCGTCATGCACGACTTCCACCGCTTGAGATAGGGCATTGAGCAAGGCCCCAACGGCTGGACGATCTTCCGCAGGCACATCTTTCAAGCCACGTTTTAGCAGGGTAAGGCTTCCGCTGCGCCCCAAGAGTTCGACTTTCGCGTGTTCAAGTTCAGTGAGATTCGCACAAGCGTTGAGTTGAGCAATGGCTTGAACTTCAAGGGTGTTGAGGTGTTCAGGACTTAAAGACGTGGTGGCATTCATGGAAAAATCCTTCATGTTTAGAAATGCGAATGATTTATGAAAGCAGACGTTCAAGCACTAAATGCGAGGCTTCCGAGACATTTTGCGAACGTCGTGCAAGGGGAATGATGCGAGGAGGTGGGGATTCAGGGGGGATTTTCAAGGGGGGACGAAGGGGAGGAGAAACGCAATGCGTCCTTCCCCGTCCCCCCTTGAACGCATTTAGAGGTGATGAGGAACCCCCTCTATTCATAGATAAGCTAACATGTAGACCGCCATGATGGCGGTTTGTGCGAGCAAAGGTCTATGACGTCACCAGCTAAAAACGAAGCTAGAAAACCATTTCCAACGCATTTTAAGGAACTGTATTTATAAGATACCACAAAAAGGAAAACGTGAGGCTAGCGTATGGCGGACGATGCCTGCATAGTCGCTAATCCATACCTGATGCGTCAACCCGTGAGCGTCTAGCTTGGTTTTTAGGCGTTCGTGCATGTTTTCGCCAAACTCAAGCGCCACAAGCCCTTGCCAGCCGTCACCAAAACGCGCGTGGATGGCTTCAATCAAGCGAAAAATGAGTGCAAAACCCTCGTCTTCCGCAAATAGCGTGTGATGCCCCTCATGGTCTCGCACTTCAACCGCCATGCTTGAATACAAGTCCCTATCAATGTAAGGCAAGTTCGCCACGATGCAATCAGGCGGCGCCAAATCAGGGGGGAATCCTGCGAGTAAGTCGCTTTCAAACAAGGTGATCGCAAGCCCTTGCGTGTCGGCGTTTTCTTGAGCCAGCTTCAACGCATGGACGCATACATCCCCTCCATAATAGTGAAGTTCGGCGTTGAGCGGATGCCCTTTAAGCAAGTGATGAATCCCCACGCTGATGCACCCTGTGCCGATGCCCACTTCCCATATCGTAGACGCTTGCGTGTTCTGTTGAAGCCGTTGCACCACGGCTTCCACGAGCAATTCGGTTTCGGGGCGTGGAATCAAGCACGGCGGACGCACCACGAGTGTCATGCCCAAGAAGGGGGCTTCTTCGAGCAGATATTGAATCGGCACACGAGCGTTGAGGCGTTGAGTCAGCAGGGGGTGCCACGCGTCCCACGCAGGGAGCAGGGCGTCGTAGGCGGTTTGAGGGGTCATCACATAGGCGAGGGTTTCGTAGGGGGGGAGCGTGAAATAGGCGAGCCACCGCTTGAGTTCTTCCACGCCTTGTTCAGGGGGAGCGTCAAGGGGGGCGTAAAGACCCTGCCACCAGTGGAGGAAGCTCGGGGCGGTTTTAAGGGGTAGCAGGTCGTTTGGCATGAGCATTATTTTCTATTGTTTTAAATCTTTGAGCCGTTTCGCTTCAGCTAAATATTCGTACATTTTTATATGGTTTTTCACCTGATCCTCACGCATAGATTTTGTATAATAAATCTTCGCTATCTTTTCATATACGTCTGGATTGTTCGATTCAAGCTCAATGGCTTTTTGAAAGTCTTCCTCTGCTTCCACATGCCTTCCTAATTCTATTTTAGCAACTCCACGATTCACATAAGCCATATAATCATTTGAATTGAGCTCAAGGGCTTCGTCGTAATCTTTAATCGCTTCTGTCCAACGGTTTAGCTTCGTTTTAGCAAACGCTATATTAAAGTAGATATCAGAGCAGATTTCATCATCGTCAGCATTGAGTTTAAGGGCTTTGTTGTAGTACTCAATCGCTTTCTGATAATCCTTAACAGGTAAATCCTTTTGCGTTTCAGTTCCTGCCAGCATAAGACATAAATCTATGGAAGATTGATCAAACTGTTCGTATTGTTTTTCGAGACTTTTTAGCTGACTTACAAGATCTTCATACAGTTTTTTTCCTTCTAAGAAGTCTAGCAAGATTAAATGTGTTTTCGTGACAATGCGATCGCCTGTATCACCAAATTGGCTGTCCCAGTCTTGAAGGCGACTTAAAATGCGACGAGTATGTTCTATTTTTTTAGAATCAATTTGTCTTCCTTCTCTTGAATAAGTGTTTACAAGCGGTTTTATATAAGAGGTGCGAATGCCTTCAAATACCTTATACACCATGTAATAGACAGGTTTGTCGACTTCTTTCATGTAGTCGTCTATTTTATACAAACATAAAGCCACTTCTACAATATCAGGCGTAATCAAGCTGGTGAAAAGGACTTTTTCGGCTTCTTTTTCTTTTTGGTACAAACGTTCGGCGTGGTGCAAAGTGGTCAGTATACGGTAACGGTATCGTTGAGTTTCGGGGGCATTCTGAATTAATTCAATATAACTTTTATTATCTTTTCCGTTTTCATCGACTAAATGGGGTGATACCTTCTTAAAATACTCAATGGCTTCAAACATTTCACTATGACTAAAGGCTTCCGTCAATACCTTCGCCATTTCCATGCGAGCCGTTTTTTCTGAAGATTCCCGTTGCAAATTAAAGGCTAAAAACGCAACAAAAATGCTAATGTAGGAAAGTATAAACGTCAAGACATCTTTAGGTTCTATACCTGCAAAGATTGAATGGGTGACTGGATTGTCAAAAATAACCGTTGACGGCATCGATGCAGGTTCCTCGTTAAGGGGGGCTTGTGGCATTTAGTGTAGCACAAAGGCTCCACGCTTGAAAGTGGGGTGTCATGGTTCTTACCCCATGCGGCACTTGTTACTTGAATCCGCCTTTCAAATTTTTAAACAACCCTACTGAAATTGTTACAAAGCGTTTATGCCTTGACCGTGCTTCTCTAAAGCTGATAGACTAAGGGGGTATTGACTGTAAAGGATACCCCCTCATGGCACAAACGTCTCTATTCGCCTCATTGTTTCAAGAAGAAGTCGACTCCGCTAGTTACGAAAGCTTGAAGGCTCAAGCCTTTGATGAAACCCCCTTCTTCGTGCTAGATTTAGAAACCACGGGCTTAAGTGCGAAAAAAAATAGCATCACTGAAATCACCGCCATTAAATACGTCAACGGCAAAGATATGGAGATGTTCAGCACGTTGGTGAAACCGCATGAAGCCATCCCGCAAGAAGTGGAAAGCCTTACAGGCATTAGCAATGAACTGGTGGCACAAGCCCCTCCCTTGCTTATGGTGATGAACGATCTCATGCAGTTTTTGGGCAGTACGCCCTTTATTGTAGGGCATAATGTGACCTTTGACTTGGGTTTTTTGCAAGCCAAAAGCCAAGAATGTGGCTTCCACGGCTTAGAAGATCGCTTTGCCCCTGAAAATGCCTTATGCACCAAAGTTTTAGCACAAAAGGTCTTGCCCAACCTGCCAAGTTACGAAGGCATTTTGGTCGCCACCCAATGCGGATACCACAACCCCAACCCTCACCGAGCCGAAGCCGATGTGCGGATGTCTGCGGCGATTTTGTTCGCCTTAGTCCAAAAATTACGAGACGCTGGGCAACGCATCGAAACCGTGCAAGATGTCTTTGAGGTGCAAGGCCTATTACAGGCACGCTAATGAATGCTTCTGAAACCACCCGTCACGCTAGTTTGAAATCAATCGTACAACGCTGTATCTTTGGTTTTGATGCGTCCATCTTTGTCGAAGGTTCGCCAGCGTCTCAATTGGCGGATCTGCATCCTTTGGGTTACATCTTTTTTCGGCATCATTTTGACGATTGTGCCAGTTTAGACGACGTGGGAATCTTGCTGGATCGTGTGAAGGCACGGCATCCATATCCCTTACTTTTGGGGCTGGATCAAGAAGGCGGACAGGTGGAACGCTTACCGTCACGACTTTTTTACGGCGGACTTTCGCCCTTTACGATCGGTGAAGTCGAGCGTTTGACGCCTGAAGCTGAACTTGCCAAACGCTATTACGACTGGCAATCTGAAGGTTTGGCGAGCTTGGGTTTTAATCTGAACTTTTTCCCGACGCTGGATGCTCACTTGAATACGCAGAACCCAATTATCGGCAATCGTGCGTTTTCGTCGAATCCTGCGGAGATTAAGCGGTTGGGAAAACTTGCGATAGAGGCTCAATCGGCTTACGGCATTCAAAGCGTGTTGAAGCACTACCCAGGGCATGGTAACGGCACGGTGGATAGCCACTTGGCGTTACCTACGCTTGAGTTCAGCGATGCCGAAGAATCCAGCTTTGTCGAATTAATGCAGTCATCCGCCACGGCTTATGAGACGCCTTGGGTGATGCTGGCTCATGGCGTCTACCCCGACTTGCAAGAAGCTCACACGTCTTTACCTGCTAGTTGCGACAAGAGGATCGTGACAGAGCGTTTGCGTCAACATTGGGGCTTTCAAGGCATCACGATAACCGATGACCTCAATATGCACGGGCTTTTGGATGCCTTTGACGGCGATCAAGTGCAAGCCTCCTTAACGGCGTTAAATGCGGGGGTGGATGTCCTACTTTTTCGAGAGGCGGGGCATAGTGAGCGTGAGATTGTCGAAGCCTTGGCATCGGCGTTGCTGGACGGTCGTTTGGATGTGGCGACGCATGAAGCGAGTCTGGCTCGCTTAAATCAAGCGAGGACGGTTTTATCCCCTCTCCTAGAGGAGAGGGTTAGGGAGAGGGGGGGATTTTCAGAATCTAGCGTTACATCTACTCCCCACCCCTTCATGGTCGAAAAAGTCACAGACTTTTTCTCTTGGGAAAGAAAACCGTTGGTTTCCTCTCCCAACCTCTCCATCCTAAAGGAGAAGATTCACTTCGTGAATGAAAAGGGTTATTTTCCTCCCCTTAAAGGGGAGGGAGAAAGAATACTTGAAAGTTCTTGGCATGAAACGATTGACGGCTTGCATGAAGACGCCGTGAATACGATTTTCGCTGACTTTGAAAACCGTTTAAATCCTCAAAGCACCCTCGTGCTTGAGCCTCATGCGTCTAAGCTTCCTCATTACGCCATGGAATACGAAAAGGACTCGCTCACACGGCGTTTTTTGCCTGAAAATTGTACCGTTCACGCCTATGACGAAGCGGATTCACGCATCCTTGCCGATGCCTTAAACACCCATAACGGCGATGTTCTTGCCATTGTGTGGTTGCCTCATATCGGCAAGCCTCTCTTGGATGCCCTAGCACTTCGGCAAGCCTCCAATAAAACCAGGTCATCACGCACGATGATACTCAATATCGGCACACCTGTTGAAGGAGGCTCCCCTGCTTACGAGTTCATTAATCTAGCAACGGCACGTCCACCAACGCTTCAAAAGACTTTGGCAAGGCTTTTTTCGTAAGGGCATCATGGGCGGGCTTGCCGTAGGCTTTTGCTCCGATATAGGAAGCCCCCGTATAAGGGATAAGCGTCTTGGCTTTAAAGCGTTTAAAATGCCGTTGAACCACTTCAACGATTTGGGTTTGGGCGTGTAAAACGCCTTCTAGCACGCCTTCGGCATGGGCGTCAATATCCGCAGGGGCTTTGGGTAAAACCGTCAAACTGCTTGATGCAATCCCTTCTTCACGACTCGCCTTTAAAAGCCGTTCCGCCATATACAGCGGGGTGACTTCATCACTTTCACTGACGAAAAAGTGAAGCTCCGTTTCAGGATTAATGCGTGCCAATAACGGCAAGTTATTAAAGCTACCGCTTCGTTCAAGTAGTGGTAGAAAGCGACCAATCATCCATTGTTCCATTAGGCTATAATCGGGATTTGGTGCATAAAACACATGATGCAAGACGGTTTTAGGCAAGGTCGTAAAGGCGGAAAATTCAAAGCACACCTTGATTTGTGAATAGGGGGCTTTTTTGGGGTGTTGCTTACAAAAGGCTTGATTGTACGCCAAGATCGCATTGGCGACGTAGTTGGATGTGGAATAGCCAAATAAGACTGCACGATGGGCAATGCCCTTTTCACGCAAGAAGGTTTCTAAGGCTTTGGCAGTGGCTTGCAAGTTTGCTTGATTGGCGGAACCTTTATTGCTACTAAATCCTGGTAGATTTACCATAATCACGTCTTCAAAGCCAAGTCCGTGGATTTGAGCGACGAACTCACGCCCACGAGCATCTTCAAGTGTGCCTTCAATTCGCATGCCTGCTCCCGGCATAATAACGGCAATAGGGGCATCAAGTTCAGGCGAAAAAACATCAAGGGTGTGATGCAAGTCTAGCCCTTGCATGCCAGCAACATTGTGGACGTCTAAAAATAAAGGCAGATGACAAGGGCTGCTGTCGGCTTGGGTGGCTCGTTGAGAAGTCCACGTTTCAGCGAAGGCGGATCCAAAAAAGGGCGTGCCAAGATCCAAGCGAAATAAGAAACGATCCAACGTACGTTGTAAAATCGCAGGCGTTTGGGTGGTGAAGACGTTCCCCATTTCGGTGGTGAAGGGAATATCTTTCAAGGTGGTGTTGATGAAGGTACGTTCTAGCCGGCGGTTGCTGTTGTACAGAAACCACTTAGCGGCTTCTTCCGCCACTTGTGGTAAGGCTTGGGGAAGCACCTCAAGAGGCTCTAACTTAGATCTTAATTCTGAAACCGTCGTGAACTTGAGACCCATAACCCAATCCTTATTTTTAAGACTGTTAATATTATAGCATAGTTTAAGAGCGTCTTTACATTCTTTTAAGGGAAGTAGAAGACGTTCACCATCAACACATGTTCTATGGCATCCTTTGAAGAATGCAGGTACAACGCCATATAACCCAGTTCCGCCATTATATGAGGGGTTATATGCTTCCCAAGTCCCACAAAGGACAACGCCTGACTAAACCCCCGACGGTTCGATCTACTAATCGTATTGGCGTTGAAAAGCACCTCATTCTGCACGACCCAATAAAACTTCGGATGCTTTTCAAAATTACGCTGATACCTCGCCATAAATCGAGTCCAAAACAAGGGCGTCGATTCGTTGGGGATGTAACGTTCTTCTAAGCGACCTCGCAGGAGGAGTTCGCCTCCCTTAATGATTTCGCTGTGTAGAATTTGCTGGAAACTTCGTTGTTCGTTAGTGAATTGCGGGTTGTAATTGGGCGTCCACCCATGGGCTACCCATAGGCTGGTTTTTGGTGTTATGGTATAGCCCACGCCTCCCCATAATAAGTGACGTTCCACCGTACTTTGAGCGTTTCGATCTTGTAAGCGTAGCTGCCCTTCTAGGTAAAGCTTGAGCTTCGGCATTTTTTTGACAGGCGTAAGCACGACCACAGCGGTAGAGTATTGCCCAGAAAAGGTTTCTTGTGCGTGGCTGAAAGGAAGGTGAAGGAAAAGACATAGTAGGATTAGACTTAACATTGCTCTTATTCTTTTTACGCACCTAACGCCTAGCAAGAAAGCAACTCCTTATCATTCGTCTTCTATATGTAGTGTCTCACAAAGAAAATGCTTTGTAACGTGGGGTTCCAAAAATATGGACGCTTGTTTTTATGCTGTTAAGCACGTTTTTAAGCGTTGCGTTACGACACCCTCTCTCATTCTGGCTAAAAGGAAAAAACTATGCACTCATGCCTTGCTTCTCTTGCCCTACGCTTCATTCAAGCCCTTCAACTCTTCCCGCTGTGGCGGATGCTCGCCCTCATTCTGGCTTTTGTCTTTTCACAAAACATGGCGATCGCCCAAAACGTCGTGATTTACGGCAACGGTAACGTGGTTCAACAAAGCTATACACAAGCCCCTGCGGTGATTCAATCCTGCACACGCAACTTGTACGGACGCTGTATCGGTCAAGCTTACGATCAACCTTACAGCGTGGGATACCCCAACTACGCCGTGCAGAGCCAAGTTCCCGCCCCGAACCCTCGGCTTTCTCCGCAAGAACAGCATGCCCAATGGTTTAGACAACAACGCAATTACGAGCGAGTCAACCAAATCTACCGTCAAGACTATGACGGCTTAGGCAACCCGATTTTGAATCAATCGTATGGCGTTCGCCCTTACCCGAGCTTTCCTGATTATGCGTATCGTCAAAAGGTCGAAGCGTTTCAATCCGCAGGCAAGCCTGTGGTGAGCGTTTACGGTGAACTCGCCACGATGCCCGCCCCACGCCCGACTGGCTATTATTACATTACCCGTCAACAGGCGGATCGCTACGATTATTTGTACAAGCTAGGCTTGACGCCTCGTAAACGCCCTGAAAACGCCGTCGTGCGATAGGGGCTTGGTTTTTCAAGTTTTTGAAGGGATGCCACAGGGCATCCCTTTTTTGTTGGGCTGGTGTATCGTGTTTTTGTCCCCTCTCCTAATTTTAGGAGAGGGAGAATTTAAAAATTTTCTCTAAAGTATAGCAATAGAACAAAATTTGATATAAGATTTTGTATAATTAAACTTTAAAAGGATTATTCATTTTGCTTAAAAGTATCATATTACACAAATATAGAGGTTTTGAAAATCATCAAATTGATTTTAAGGCTAAAACTCCTATTTTATTATTGGGGAAAAACAATGCAGGGAAATCAACGATTATTGAAGTTTTAAGGATCTGTTCTTTCATTATTTCCAAACAAACTAGAGCCACTTATAAAGAAAAGCCTGATTGGGTTAAATTATTAGATACTCACCAAACAATAAACAAAAGGGTCTGGTAAACTTTAGCTAATTTTATGATAGGCTAAAGCATTATGACTACAGGCAAAAACAAGTATTATAAACAGTCGCACATTTCTGAACGTAAATTTCGGGAATTATTGCGGTGTTTTGCATTAGATTTAAACGCTAAAGAAA
>CANGYO010000068.1 GCA_947458095.1 Vampirovibrionales bacterium
CAAGAAACACGAGCGTCCCGTATCGCTAGACGCCAAACCCGTCAAGCCGAACTGGCGAACCCCAATCGTTATGCCCTGTTCACCGAAGAACAAAAACAAATCGCGGCACAAAAAGCATCCCATATTTCAAATGAAGCCATTGAAGCCGAAGAAAAAGCCAAAAATGCAAAAACCGACGGTATTGGCGGAGCCTTTCATCAGTTAAAAACCCTTGTTACTGATAAAAACGCCCATGAACGAGACGCCTTACTCAACGAAGTGGATGAACGCTTAAATAAGCCTGCTCAAGCCTTTTCGGCTCAAAGCGAAAAAGATCTCAAAGAAGACGCTGCCTTGGTGTCCAACATCACCCGAACCATTAACGACCGCAGTGAATCGTATACCGAAAATGTCGAAAATGCCTTTGGCACCCTGGCTGGTGGATTTACTTTTGTCGCCGACCCACTTTTAACGTTCGGGCTTAGTGCTTTAATTCAGAAAACCATGGGAAAAGATATTGGTTGGCAAGGCAAGCTTGGCGTTTTTGCGTTGTTGGAAATCCCACTTTTACTATTGGGAACCCGCTTAGAACGTGACGGAGCCAAGGTGGCTCGTTGGAAGGCTCGTCAGGACATAAAAAACAACCCCAACAGTATGCTCGCCGTGCCTGATGAGGACAAGGCTTCGGTACAAGGCATTAAAGATGAAAACTTCAAGCCCAAAGGGATTTTGGACAGCTTTAAGCAAGCCTTTACTCTGCCTTTTGAGTTTATGAAAGACCATAAAGCGTACCAAGCGTGGGAAAAAACCGAAGGCATCGAAGAAAAGAAGCGTCGCAAGGCGTTGGATCAAATCCTACTAAGCCCTGAACAAATGCAAAACGCCAAACGTTTACAGGCTCGTACGCATGAAGGTTTTGGCATAACGGATGAATATTCGCAAGACAGCGAAATGATGGAAGCCAGTACCGATATTTTACAAGAAGTTACAGGAACCATACCCCAGTTGGCGTTTTTTGCTCCTGCGGCGGCGATAGTGGCAGGGCATTATGTACCTTTGCCTAGAGTCAAATGGCTTGAAAAAACAGCCGCCGCTCATGGAATCACCAGACCACTGAGCGAAGGTAAAGGCTGGGAACCCTTATTAAGCGAATGGCGTTTAGACACCATAGGGAAATCTGCTAAAGCTTTTGCCATGAAAAAAGCAGAACCCCTTATCACGTTTTTAGAAAAACCAGAAGATGAACAGAAGAAAGTCCTAGAAGAGCTTCAAAAAAAGGTAGACAAGCTTTTAGAAGAAAAGCCTTTTTTAAAGAAATTCAAACAATACGGGGAAAATTTAGCCAAGGAAGGTTTCACACTGATTTCGGAAATGCAAATGAAGCCTTCTGCAAAAGCAAAAGATTGGACGAAGTGGATTCAAGAAGCCTCTAAGTATAAAACACTGCGTAATACAGGTATTGGGGTTGCTGGCACTGTTGCCGTAGGTGGTTTAGCCGTATTGCTAGGGCCTATTTTATTAATTAACAGTGTCTTCACACGCTGGCAGAAGGACTCGATGCGGGTGGGTTTAATGCAAGCCGACGATGCCATGAAGCATCCGAACTTTTTCAAGTTGGACGGCCAAGAAAAGCAAAATCCTCAAAAACCAGCCGTGACTTAAAATACTCTAAAAAACACGCCTGCGATGGTTTTCGCAGGCGTGTGGCTCTTTCAGGGAGTGCATGGGGGGATTTACGGGGCATAACCCGTGTATTGTTGGGGGTACATTGTATTCGGATCGTAGATCGGGGCATAGAGTTGTTGATAAGGCGTGTAGGATTGGTAAGGGTCGTAATACATCGTAGGGGGAGCATACGTAGGCTGGTAAGACATATACCCCTGATAAGGATTGTACGCTTGGTAAGGGTCATAATACGTCGGGGGGGCGTACACAGGCTGATAAGGATTATACCCTTGGTAAGGATCATACGCATTCGGTGGTGTATTGCCATAATTGGGTTGCACCGCAGCATAGGGGTCTTCATTGCTTACGATCGGTAAAGGATTGTAATCCGTACTAGGCGGCGTATAGGTGGGTGGTGTATACGTCGGTGGGTTATAAGGTAAGTACGGCGTATAAGGGTTATAATCCGTCACGGGTGGGTAAGTAGGCGGGTAAGTAGGTGTTTGACTAGGCGTTTTAGACCATGTATTGCCTTTATTCACCACATGTAAATCATAGTATTGGTTGAGGTACACGGGATCGGTCGTCCCTGCCGCCGCACGTTCTGTTGCCCCCTTACCATCCGCAATGCGGTTGCCCCAGCGAATTTCATTTTCGCTACGCAAAGTCGCTGCATAAGAAGGATCAACCCCCTTGTCTTGCAAGGCCTTTAAGGTAGCAGGATCAAAACGTTCATAATGAGTCAAGGTCACTGGCACATCACCAGGATTACCTGATTTAATTTCAAGCTTGGCTAGCGGATCCTTAGGATCCCCAATAATCAAGGGCGATTTAGAATTGGGGTCAAAGACCGTGACATTACCCTTAGGGTCAATGTACTTGGTTTGCCCGTCAGACAATAAAATACTATGTTTTTCGCCTGTTTTAGGATCAATGATCGTGGCTTTACTTTCAGTGGCGGCGACGTTGTCTTTACGATCCGTGACGTTAATGTCTTCGTACCTATTGTTAATGACTAAGCCGTTGTCGGCATAAACACGAACCGTGGTACCACTCGGCGGGTGAAACGTACTTTCGTGATTGCTGGTGCCTGATAACTTGTACACTTCAGGGTCACCCGCCACACCGCCTTGATAGGTGGGGGTACTTCCGGGGTTATAATAGTAGATGTTATTGACATTACTAGACGTAGACGTTTTAGAAACGTCGTCTAACGACGTAACCGTGTAGTTTTTCCATTGATTTTTGGCATCGGTGAGGGGGAACTTATTGTAGTAGGCATCGGCGACAAAACCTGTGGCTCGATCACCTTCAGAGTTTAAATACACACTATTTTGTGGAGGGTAGTAAGGTTGAGGGTAAGGCACGTAAGAAGGTGGGGTGTACACAGGCGGTGCATAGTAAACTGGACCTGCTTGTGGAGGGGGATTATAAATAGGTAACGGTTGTGGAGGCGTATAGGGTTGATAAGGTTGATAAGGCTGGTAACTTTGAGGAGGAGGAGGATTATAAATAGGCATCATAATTAGGGTCACTTTCTACATAGGGTTTGGGGGTTGCATTGAGCTTGCTATAATGTTCGCTATATAAAACGGTCTATGGTCTCTTCGTTGTCGCTACGATTTTTTTGCTTGGTTATGTAGCCTGTCTACACGCCCGCACAAAAAATCTAAGCTCCTAGAATAGCCTCATAGCCTGTTTCATCTATCGAACATTATGGGAATATCTTGGTCTATGTGAAAGGTATCGGTGGATGTGAAACGTCGCTTAAATGACTTGTAACATTCCGTTACGAAACGAATCAAAAAAAGTCAAAAAAGGTTTTATGCTTATAAGGACATCAATATCAGGAAAAAACCTTTCGATGACAGATTTTTCAACCTACAATAACAGAGTTTATTCCAATCCAGAATCAGCAAGAATCCCTCAAGAAATGGATTTTCAAGATATACCAACCGAAAATAATTCAGGTGTTAATTTCGATAACCGTTTTCAAACTCCCGCCCGAGAGAATAAAAATGGTTGGATTTTACCCACTGTTGCTCTTACTACCACCACTATATTCGCTATTTCACAACGTAAAAAAATCGGTGAGGCGTGGAAATTTATGAGTCGAAACAGAAGTAAAGCCACTCCACAAGAAGGCGTTAAAAAATCTTCTTCCCTTAGTACTGAAGAAACTTCAAATCTAATTACAGGTTTTTTTGAAATTGGTGACTTAATCAAACATGTTTTTTAGAGCCCTACAACGCCGCTGGCTGATACAAGAACGTGTAGTATTCAATCGCCATACGATCGCTGTCAAAGTACAGAGACGAAAACTGAATTGCCCGTTGCATCAATTCCGCCCACTTTTGTGGGTGATCATAATACGTCGGCAAGACACGGTCTTCAATAATGCTCATCATGCTTTCATAATCGCGTTGGTGTAATTCTGCATCACTCGCATTACCACTGGTGCCTTCAGGATTGATGATGTATCCGTTGTATTCGTCAAAGGTGCCTTCTACCGCCCAGCCGTCGTCGGTGGACATATGCAAAGTCCCGTTAAAATTGGCGGACATCCCTGAAGTGCCTGAGGCTTCTAAAGGACGCTGTGGCGTATTGAGCCATAAATCGGCGCCTCGCTTCATACGGCCCGAAAGTTCCAGTTCGTAACCAGGTAAAATCGCCACGCCTGTCATCGTTTTAGACAATGCAATCACGTGGTTAAAGGTGTCACGTCCCCATGTGTCTTTGGGGTGAAACTTACCCGCAAACACGATTTGAAGCTTTTTAGAATCAAGCAAACGCTTAATGCGAGCCATGTCTTTAAAAATAAGATCCGCACGCTTGTAAGCGGTAAAACGTCTTGCCCACACGATGGTGAACACATCAGGATCCAGCTTGGTGCCTGCTTCTTTATTGACGAATTCGATGAATTCTTTACGCATGACTTTCTTGGTGCTAAGCAATTCATCCGCTGTTTTGGCGTTGGCGATGCGTTCGTCTTGCCAGTATTTCAAGTTCGTTGCGTTAGTGACGGCATGAATAGTACAACGCCCTTGTACCCATTTCCACATATCGGCGGCGACTTCTCCATGCAGTTGAGACACGCCATTAGCGAGGCGGCTCAAACGCAAGGCAGCTACCGTTAACGAAAAATGATCCCCACCTAGACGGCAGGCTTCATCCCGATGCGTATTGACGAAGAAGCCCGCATCGAGCAGTAAATCGACAGGGTGAATCTCGTTGCCAGCAGGCACAGGGGTATGCGTCGTAAACACGAGCTTAGAACGCACTAAATCGTAATTATTGCCGTACATTCTTAAGAGTTCAAAGGCAGCAGGCAAGGCATGCCCTTCATTCATATGCACGGTGTCAAATTTCACCGAAAGCGCCGACAAGGCACGAACGCCCCCCACACCCAAAATGATTTCTTGTGCGACACGAATCCGTTCGTCTGAATCATAAAGCTTGTTGGAATAGTCCCGAACGTGCTGAGGATTTTCAGGCAGGTCGGTGGTTAAGAAGTAGCAAGGGCAGGTGCCGAAGACTTTAGGTTCAAGCAAGAAGGGCTTGACTTTGACGTCTTCGCCGTAAATGGTGACATCCACCGTGACGCCTGTGTCCACGAGGAAATCGTAGGAACGGTCGATGTATTTGATTTGGATTTCGTTATTTTCGTCGATGTATTGGTCACCATAACCCTGCTTCCACAGGATGCTGACGCCCACCATAGGCAAGCCCAAGTTACCAGCCGAAAGCATGTGGGAACCTGATAAAAAGCCCAAGCCGCCTGAATAGGTGTGAAAACTTTGATCGATTGCCATTTCCATGGTGAAGTAAGCCACTTTTTGTAGGAGCGTAAGGTGCATGAGGGGGGAATCCTTTCAAACGATGAATGATCAGTTGGGGATATTCATTCAATTGTTTTTATAACTTTACTATAGTCTACCTTATTTGGCTGAAAATGTGCAAGCGTCTTTGAGACAAGATACTGTATCAGTGGGACGTGTTGATGATGGGTAGACACTTATATCAAGCACTATAATCAAGCACTATGAAAAAAAGCGTGTGTTTTAGACACTAGGCATCCTGCTGAAAAGAGGTTATACTGAAGAAGAGTGGCTCCTTGAAAACCAAACACGTCATCCTGAACGCATGTGAAGGATCCCCCTAAGACAGGGGGAGATGTTTCGCTACGCTCAACATGACGTTTTCTCAAGATGGCGTGTGTCAAAGTAGAAGGTTTTATGTGTCAGAAAAGAGGTTTTCGTGTGTCGGAAAAGACGGCTTTTTTATATTAGTGAACGCTTTTTGAAAGGGCATTCACAAACTTTTGACCTTCCAAAAACTCCACAAACGACGGAAATCGACACAACTCGTCAAAGCCATAAATCAATGCATCGGCGTCTTCAAAATAGGTGTTTATCCATTGATGCACCGCCGTTCGCCACGCATCAAACGCCTCACGATCCACCACCGCATACATCGTTTCGGTGCTTTGCCAGTCGCCAATCACTTTGGCAGGCGCTTTTTGTTTGGTGGCAAAAACGGCATCTCCTTGTTCTAACAAGGCTTGAAACGCCCTATTCAAAGCCATTTCGTCGATTTTTGCTTTTCGTTTGGCGTGGATATCTAGGCTCATTTCAGCACCTCAACAGGCAGAGCATCAAACCAATGACGCAACAGGTCATGCCCAAAGGCACCACTTTTTTCAGGATGAAACTGAAACGCCGAGATATTCTCGTGCTTGACGGCTCCACAAAAGCGAGTGCCTTGGTACTCGCTGGCATACAGCACGACGTTCGCATCCGCAGGATCAGCAAAATAGGAGTTCACATAGTAAACAAAGCCTTCAGGAGCATTTTCCTGCTGGGCGTGAATGTAATTCCAGCCGATTTGAGGCACTTTTGAGCCTTCAAAATCCGTGGGGAAATGGCGAACCGTGCCTTTCAAAAAGCCTAAGCCTGCTACATTGGGGCTTTCTTCGCTGGATTCAAACAAGACTTGTAACCCCACGCAAACGCCCAAAAATGGCACTTTTTCGACCGTCACCACTTGGGTTAACGGCTCCAAAAAGCCACGGGCTTCTAAGCCTTGCATAATCGCCCCAAACGCTCCCACGCCAGGTAAAATCACAGGATGCTTGCCTGTCGGAAAAGTGCCGTCTATAGTGCCTTTGAGCAGGATGTAGGGGATCTCGCAGCGTTCTAAAGCTCGCAATAAACTACCCACATTCCCACCGCCATAATGGAGGACTTCAACTAGCATTTCGGTGCCTCAAGCGTGCCTTTGGTACTCATCATTTCGCCGTCTGGCAAGGGCGTGAGGGCTTGGTTTAAGGCACGAGCAAAGGCTTTAAAAATCGCTTCCACCACATGGTGATCGTTGTCCCGATACGGCACATTCACATGTATCGTCAAGGCTAAACCGTCGACGACGCCCTTGAAAAACTCCCGAAACAAGCGAGGATCCACCGTGCCGACGAAAGCACTTTCAAACGGTGGTACGTTCCACACGATATTCCCACGACCGCAGACGTCTAAGGCGACGTCCGCCAGCGTGCCGTCCATGGCAAAGCGAAAACAGCCTGCTCGCTCAATGCCTTTGAAGCTTCCGCCCAAGGCTTTAACGACCGCCTGCCCAAACACGATGCCCACATCCTCAATCAAGTGATGCGGATCCACGTCGACATCGCCTGTGGCGTCGACTTGTAGGGTGAAGCGTCCGTGCGTGGCGAGGGTGTTTAGCATGTGATTCAAAAACGGTGATTGCGTGTTTAAGCGATTTTCTTCAGTGGGGGATTTGTCCACAAAAAGCGTGAGCTTGATTTGCGTTTCTTTGGTGACACGTTCAATCGTGGCGGTGCGAGCTAGCATGCGAAAAACTCCTTTAAATCTGTGGGCGATTCTATAATAGCATCCGCACCCGCTTCACGCAATTGATCCGCCGTAAACGTCGTGCAAACGCCCAACGCCAAAAAGCCTGCGGCTTTGGCGGCTTTCATATCATCCACACTATTGCCAATGTACCACGCCTGTTCCAGCATGTGCGTGCGTTTGATGTGCGTCAAATAATCGCCTGCAGGCTTACGAGCCAAGTTTTCCACGGCATCGCTACAATACACGCCTTCAAACAAGGGATTCATCTCGTCGTCCCACACGCCGTCATACTCACTTTGTTCACGCCCTGTAAAAATAAAGAGACGGTAACGCTCGGCAATCGCCTTTAAATCGTCCTTGTTGAGCAACCATTTTTCGGCTTCTTTCGCCAAATTGTGATAAATCACCGAGCCTTGCGTTTGAATCGTATCACGATCCAGCACCACGTTACGGCGACGTAACAATTCCGCAATGGCATCCCAATCGTCGTTATAGCCGCCTTCTGCACGAAGCAAGTTCAGCTCCTTGATGCCGAGGGGAACATCGCTATTTTTGTTGACCATGTACGCCACGACCTTGTCGAAGCTTTGGCTGGTGTCGACCAAGGTGTCGTCCAAGTCAAAGACCAAGGCGGAGACCTTGTTAAAGACGTTCAACACATCCAAAAACTGGAGGTTTTCGCCTTCACTGCCTGTGGAAACACGCACCCAGCCATTCAACAAGGCTTGTTGCGACTGATTCCGCACCAAAATGCCCAAGCTAGACGCAAACTGTGTAAAGTTGCCTGCTTGACCCCCAAAGTTCATTAAAAAGAAGTTCGTCGGACCTGAACGCAAGGCATAGCCTCGTTCTTCCAAGCGATTCATCAATTCTTGTTTGCGAAAGAGCGTGTCTTCCGTGGCACGGCGGACGGTGTGAGCGTCTTCCAGCAATTTGTGAGCCATCGCCACCGCTTGAGCATTCACGCTATACGGCGAACGCACTCGCTTGATGTAGCCTAACATGGTGGGATGCCCGACGATGTAGCCCAAACGCAGGCCAGCCAATCCCCACGCTTTTGAAAAGGTTTGCGTGACCAATACATTCGGCGTGTGAATGGCGTCCTGCAAGGCGGATTCCGCATCGGGGCGGTAAAAGGCGTAGGCTTCATCCATGACAAAGACGGTCTGCGGATGTGCCTTCGCCCACGCCAAGACGGTTTCCTTCGGCAAGACGGCACCTGTGGGGTTGTCAGGCGTGGCGAAAACGGCGAGCGTATACGGCTTTTTGTTAAGGTAATGCGTCAATTCTTCAATCGGGTATTGCAAATCAGGCATGAGATAGACAATATCCGTTTGGGCTTCGGCGAGCTTGAGGTTATGTTGAATCATATAAAAGCTGGGCTTGGTGATGAGAGCCGTTCCCACCTTCGGTTCGATGAAGGTGCGAGGAATGACATCGAGGGCTTCGTCGCTGCCGTTGGTGAGCATGACGCAATCCGCAGGGACGCCCAAGAAGACCGCCAAATCGTTGATGAAGGCTTGGTATTCGGGGTAGCAATTGTAGGTGGTGACTTCGTAGCCGTCTGGCACGATGTGGGGGAAGCCGATGGTGTTTTCGTTGAAGTCAAGGCGTGTTTTGTCACGTCTGCCTTCAAGGGGCGGTGCGTAGGACGAAATGCCTGCCACCACAGGGCGAGGGGCGGGAAAGATCAAGGCTTCGGTTTCAGTTTGTAGAGACATAGTGGGCTTCCATAGGGTTCAAGATTTTATGCTATTTCATCATAGCATAAATCCCCTTGAGAAACAGAACGTCTTTATCGAAAAATGACTTAATTATCCCCTCTTTATCTAATCCGGCAGGTTGAATTTTTTCTTACACCAAGCTTTAAACCATTGTACATGTTTTACAGCACTACCCTCACGACCAAGGGGTAATTCGCTCGTGTCATTATCGTAAATAATGTTAGAACCCATCTTCATGAAAATGGATAATGGTGTATAATTAGGTATTGTTTGTCAAGAGAGTCTTTTACAATGCCTTATCCCAGCGATATTACCGAAGAGCAATACCAGCTTGTTTCAGATATTTTTAGTGTCGGTCTTTGGGGAA
>CANGYO010000069.1 GCA_947458095.1 Vampirovibrionales bacterium
CCGAAATTAAAAGCATCAAAAAATTTAACCCCGCCACAGGAGCCTTGCTCTTCCAAGTCCCTTTCGCCACGCCCCAAGCCATTCAAGAAGGCTTGAACAAAGCTCAGGCGGCTCAAAAAACGTGGGCGAATACCAAGCTGAAGCACCGCCTTCAAGTGCTTGAAAAGGTGGAACGGCTCATTCGCTTGGAAGCCGATCAGCTCATTCACACGTTGAGCCTTGAAGTGGGTAAGCCTCAGGCGGAAGCCTTGCAAGGCGATATTCTTTCGGCTTTGGCAGGCATTCAACACGTGATTCGTAACGCCGTAAAACTCAATCCCCAAGTCAAATTGTCATTTAAAAGTTTGATGCTCGGTAGAGTCTTTAAAGAAGTCCCCGTGGCTTATGGCGTCGTGAGCGTGATTAGCCCGTGGAATTACCCCATTGGTACACCGACCCCAGCCATTGCTAATGCTCTATTGGCAGGTAATGCGGTTGCCTTTAAGCCGAGTGAAAAAACGCCTAAAAGCGGAGAAATCCTCGCTCGTTTATTTCAAGAGGTCCTTCAAGCCTGCGGTTTTTCAGCCGATCTCGTCCAGCTTTTTCAAGGCGACGGAAGCGTGGGCAATGCCCTCGTGCAAGCCCCTGAAACGAGCTTTGTCTTCTTTACAGGGAGTGAAGCCGTGGGACGTCAAATTCAAGTGAGCTGTGCCAAGCGAAACATCCCTTGCTCGCTGGAGCTTGGCGGTTCCGATGCCATGGTGATTCTGCCTTCTGCGGAGCGTTACTCGCTCGATGCCGTGGTGGCTCATGCCATTTTAGGGCGTTACGCCAATGCGGGGCAAACTTGTGCTGCCATTAAAAAATTGTATGTCCCCACCAATTTATTGCCGATTGTGCAAGAACTACTGGTGGCGAAACTGTCTCAGTTACGGGTGGGCGATCCCTTTGATCCGTCAACGCATCTTGGGCCTGTGATTGACACGGCTCAACAGGCGTTACTCAACGCCCAATGGCAAGATGCGTTAGACAAAGGCATCACACCGATTTACGGACAAGCCACTCAAGTAGACGAAGCCAACGAAGCTCACAGCTCCTTTTTAACGCCTGCTATGGTGATCAATCCGCCGAAAGACTCACGCATTGTGACTGAAGAAGTCTTTGGGCCGATCTTGCCTGTGTTGACGTACGACGATTTAAACCAAGTCATTGAAGAAATCAATGCGTCACCTTATGGCTTGGGCGTCAGCATTTTTGGCAAGCCCAAGCAAGCGGAATGGCTCGGCAAGCAGTTGGGTGTGGCCAATATAGCTATTAATGACCTACATTTTATGTTCTACACGTTTCCTCATGTAGCGTGGCGAGGCTTTAAACAGTCTGGACCTGGCTTTCGCAACGGCAGTGAAGGGATTTTACAATTTAGCCAAGTCAAAACCTTTGGCAAGGCATTTCTGTTTGACTGGTTGCCTTTTACGCAAAAAGGCGTGATTTTATTTAACCAAGGCGACAATAGCTTGCACGACAGTAAAGCCTTGTTAGACAGCATCGGTAAAGGGACGTGGTGGGGCTTTTTTAACCCCAAGCTCTTTGGATTCATCGTCAAAAATCAGGGCAGTTCTAAATTATAGAAAGGCTTACGCTATGCTTCAGAAATCCTTTCAAACAGAGCGTCTTTACCTTAGACTGCTTGAAGCAAGTGATGCCACTGAAATGACCCGTGTTTTGCAAAACCCAAACGTCACCACGAAAGTAGCGATTCTACCTTTCCCTTATGAAGAAACCCATGCTCACGCTTGGATTCAAAAAGCCGATCAAGCATTTAAAGACGAAACCGATCTTTTACTAGGCATATTCATTAAAGAATCTAGGCTTTTTATCGGCAACGTCAGCCTTCACTTCGAAGCGGATGCTTCTCGTGCGGAAATAGGCTATTGGCTGGATGAATCTGCATGGGGTAAGGGTTATGCGTCCGAATTAGTTCGAGCTTTAATGACTTATGCCTTTGAAGACTTGAAACTCCATAGTGTTTTTGCGACGGTCGCCCTAGACAATGTGGCGTCTCAACAATTATTGGAAAAAATGGGATTCACCCGCACTGGCACAAAAGATGTGTTGACCGTGTCTGCTACAATGCGTCCGTCTTATTTTTACGAGCTGTTTCAAGAAGCTTTTATGGAGTCAAAAACAAAAGAAAAAGTCGAGCTAAACCTATGCCACAATTCATCCAAAAAACCACCTTCCCCCACACCGATCCCCACGATCTGTTCGCATGGCATGAAAGCCCCCAAGCATTCAGACGCCTGCTCCCGCCATGGGAGCCTGTGAGCCTAGAACGCCTCCCCCACAGTCTTGAAGAGGGGCAAACCGCATGGATCCGCATCCCTTTATTGGGACGGATCGCACGTCTTTTCCCACCGTTTAAAGGTATTTCTGCTTTGTGGAAGGCGGAACATCATGGGTACTTACCGCCGCATCAATTTGTGGACACGCAAGTGTCAGGGCCTTTTGCGTCGTGGCAGCACATCCATGAAATGAAAGACGACGGCACACTCACGGATAAAATCACTTACGCCCTGCCTTTTGAGCCGATTGCCTCGTTGTTGGCAGGGGGCTTTGTACAGGCGAAACTGGCTCGAATGTTTCGTTTTCGGCACCGCATCACGGGCTATGACCTCGCTCGGCGTGATGCCAGCTTTCAAGGAAAACGCATTTTAGTCACAGGGGCGTCGGGGATGTTGGGGCGTCCGTTGGTGGCGTTTTTGCTGGCTTTGGGCTTTCAAGTGCGAGTGCTTTTGCGTCACGCTTCAGCCGATGCGTCGGCTTGGCAGGATGTGGAACGCTATTTTGTGGATGAAACGGGTGAGATTCCGCACGCTGTGTTTGAAGACGTCTACGGTGTGGTGAGCCTCAACGGTGAAAGCATCGTGCAAAAATGGGATGCCGCCACTGAGGCACGGCTGATTTCAAGCCGTGTCGACTGGAATAAACGCTTGGTAGATGCCTGTTTGGCATCAGGATTTCGCCCTGCCGTGTGGGTGGGGGCGAGCGGCATTTCAGGCTATAGCCCTCAAACGACCCTCAATGACCTGCGTTATGATGAATCCACGCCTTTAGAAACAAACACCTTCTTAGGGGACTTGGTGCAAGCGTGGGAAGCGAGTTTGCATCCCTTAAAGGCTGAGAATATACGCGTTTGTCATGCTCGATTAAGCGTCATTATGGATGAATCGGGGGGCTTTATGCAAGCTCAAGCACTCCCTGTTTCGTGGTGCGGTGTGCTGGGCATCGGTGCAGGCACGCCTCCCTTGGCATGGATGAGTCTTGAAGATGCCCTAGGGGCAATCGTCCACCTCTTAAGGCATCCGAGCAGTGAGGGGGTGTATCACCTCGTGGCTCCTGAAGTGGTTTCAGCGAAGGCGTTTCATCAAGCGTGGGCAACGGCATTGAAAATGCCTTTTTGGGGAAGCCTCCCTGCATGGGTCTTGTATCCCATTTTGGGGCGAAGTATGGTGACCGCCTTAATGGAAGAAGGCGTGCCTGCGGTACCTCAACGTTTGCAAGCCGAGGGCTTCCACTTTTTGCATCCTGATCTAGCGAGCCTGTTTGCTCATGCCGTGGACATTCAAAATTGGCGTGAATGGCTCATCAGCAAGCTTTAAAGACGATAACCAGCACTACCAAAACCGCCACCACTCCTGCGGATGCCTCGTGAAGCTTGCCCACGACAAGATCCCTGCCAAATCCTGCCACGCCCTGCATGGATGCTTGCTTTCATACACCGCATGATACTGTAACGCCTCACCCGCCACATCACAGGTCGGCAGACGTAAGGCTTGCAAACTGTGAATATCCACACATAACACGGTCACCTCACCTGAAGCAAGGGCATCTTCATAACGATATAGCTGGTGAAGTGTCAACTGCTGTTGCCAAGCCGTTTGGGCGTGCGAAACGCCCCCCACCTGCGGACGCTCATCGTGACGCACCCCGTCCACGATCCAAATCAAGCGATGCGTCGGATTCGGCTCTAAATAGCGTTTAATCAGTCGAGGCATTAAAGGCAAAATCTGAAAAGGCATGGGCTTGCAAGTCGTTTTAATCGAAGGTTTTTCAGAAGAAGGCATCTCCCACGTTAGCCCCTCCGCTTCAGGATGCGTCTTCAACAAACGCCGAGCTTCCTGCTCGCTGAGTACCAGCTTCGTGCGTGGTGAATTCAGCCATAGACGAGTCCGTTGCTTACGAGTGGCAGGGGCTTCATCCCCACTTAGGGTGAACAAATCCGCCAACGGAGAAAGCTCTTCCGCCAAGCGTTGGACGACTAGGCTGTCACTCACGACCAAAAGCCGTTGAGCCTGCGTTGCATCTTGTACCCAAGCTCTCACGATAGGCAACAACGTTTCAAACGCCAAACAAGGGAGTGGCACTTTTGTCTTAGGTTTTTCTTTGTGAGAGAATAGAGACATCATCCTTGCATCCTTGTCTAACGGTATTCGTTTAATACTTTAGCATAAGTGATGCCTAAAAAGAATAAGAAAGCCCTCACATGAACGCCACCGAAACACAAAAAAAAACACCGCTAAGCTTGCAAATAATAAACGCCCCTAACGGCTTGCACGGCACATTTAAAGTACCGGGGGACAAATCCATTAGCCACCGTAGCCTCATGCTCGCTGGCTTAGTCGATGCCACAAGCCAAGTCAGGGGCTTGCTCCCCAGTGCGGATGTGTTTTCCACCCGAGACGTCTTGCGTCAATTGGGGGTAGAAATAACACTTGTGGATGCAAGCACAGGGCATTGGCAAGTGAAAGGCCTACGGCAATGGCAGGAAGCGGATCACGTCCTCGATTGTGGCAATTCAGGCACGACAATTCGTTTAATGAGCGGACTTATTTCAGGGCAGAACCGTTATGCGGTAATGAGCGGCGATAAAAGCCTCGTGAAACGCCCAATGGGGCGTGTGATGAAGCCCCTGTCTCAAATGGGGGCCACATGGTTCGGCAAGCAAAATAACACCCTTGCTCCCATGACTTTTGTGCCGAGCGAAGCGGGTTTAAACGGCATTCATTATGTGATGCCGATCGCCTCAGCTCAAGTGAAGTCTGCCGTATTACTCGCTGGATTGTTTGCTCATGGCGACACCACTATTCAAGAACCTCTGCCCAGTCGGGATCACAGCGAACGCATGCTTCGTGCCATGGGGGCGGATATTCAGGTTACTGACGCAGGCGTGATTCATTTAAAGGCTCGTCAAATCGACGTCTTGAAACCTGTCGATTTCCTCGTGCCTTCGGATGCCTCTTCTGCTGCCTTTCCTATGATTGCCGCCTTGTTGAGTCCACACTCGGATATTTTGATTGAAGATGTAGGCTTGAATCCGCAACGCATCGGGCTATTTGAGGCGTTGAAAAAAATCGGTGCCAACATCACGATCGAACATGAACGCCTCATCGGCGGTGAGCCTGTGGGTCATGTAAGGGTGCAGGCGTCTGAACTCAAAGGCGATTTAACGCTTGAAGCAGTGGATATTCCTGCGATGGTGGATGAAATCCCCATTTTGACGGTGGCTTGTGCGTGGTTAGACGGCACGCTCTCCGTTAAAGGAGCTGAAGAATTGCGAGCGAAAGAAAGCGACCGTCTGCTTGCGGTGGCGACTGAATTCGCCAAGCTTGGCGTAAAAGTGGAACTCTTTGAAGACGGCTTGGTGATGCAGGGCAATCCCGATTTATGCTTGCCTAAAGAGGCAGCGACTCCCTTAAGTGCGTGGCACGATCACCGTATTGCCATGGCATTAAGTGTGATGAATCTCATTCATAATCAACGAAACCCTAAGCATTCCACGCTTTGGCACTTGGACGATCCCACGATTGTCAATGTATCGTTTCCGTCATTTTATGATATGTTAAACCAGTTACAAACGGCTTAAAGGAAGAAACATCACATGTATATCTATAATCCGTTTAATCCCAACCCCACGAACTTGGTGACGCCTGAACAAATGGCGAGTCCTTATACCCTGTTTTGGAACCGTCTGTCGATTTTAATTAACGCCTTTCGAGTCCGCATTCTTCATAATACGAAGATTCACTTTCGCACGCCACTCAAGGACTTTGCTTTTTCTCCACGAACGCTGGTGGTTTCGAATCATTCGAATAGCTTTGATATCCCCATTGTGGTGGGGATTTTTCCGATTAAAACCTATTTTAGTTTTTTGGCTAAAAAGGAGCTTTACGAGAATCCCTTGGGACGCTTCTATTTTACGTCCACAGGGGTGGTTTCGGTGGATCGTAAAAAAGGCTTAGAAAAAAATACGTTGAAATCCATTAAAAATATTATGAACGCCCCTGATTGGGTCTTTTGCATGTTTCCTGAAGGCACTCGTGGCAATGGGGAAGAGCTGTTACCCATGAAGGAAGGGGCGGCTCAATTGGGGCAGAAAAACCAAGCCGACTTGTTGCCAATGGGGATTTATATTAAGGACAAGAAAGCCTCTGTGGTGGTGGGGGAACTCATTCCGTTTGACAGCAGTCGTTCGGTGGAAGACACCCACACCTTGATTGAAGCAGGTATTGCCTCTTGCTTTGCGGAAGCCAAAGATCGCTAATTGTTCTTAAGCTTTATTTAAACATTCTTTACTTGACAGTCCTTGCCCTGTCTACTACAATAGTCCTATACCATTTAAACGATCAAGGAGGAACATACCATGGGTTTAGCAACAGCGTCTTTTTACAATCAATTGTCGATGATGCAAGCAATGAATGCCCAGTACAGCTTAATGAATGGAGCCCAAGCCATGATGGGGTTGAGCAATCAGGCAAGCAACGTGACAATGTCTAACCCTACTGCGATCGACGGAGGCTACGGGCAAGGCGGTTATATGAATAACCTCTTTCAAAGCGAGCGTGCCTTAATGTTGAATCAGTCAAGGCAACAAATGAATTTGAAGATGTACGAAGCCATGCAAGCGTCTTCCCAGAAACTCGTCGACAAAAAAGCGGGTGAAGTTGGAAAGTACTTGGATGTGACAGGCTAGTTCATTTTAAATCCTTAAAGAAAACCCACTCTATTCGTAATAAGGGAGTGGGTTTAAGTTTGGATGCTTACGAAATTTAAAAGTCGAGTTCACGCATCAATGATTCAATATCCGCAGGAGCCAGCTCTTGCGTTTTGTCATTCAAGTGTAAGGCTTCTTGAAACAAAAGCTTGGCAAGGTGAGCTTGCTTGAGCTTCACCAACGTACGACCCAAGTTAAAGCGAGCCATCGCATAAGAGCTATCTAAGCCTTTTGCTTCTTCAAAATACTTACGAGCCTCACCAAAGTCTTGCCACACATCAAGGTACAAGACCCCCAAATTATTTAAGGCAATGGGATTTTTCTTGTTCAACGCAATGGCTTGTTTATAGGCTTTTTCCGCTTCTTGATGACGCCCTGCTTGCCAGTACAAGTAACCCAAGAATCCATAAACTTCGGCATTTTCTGGTTGAAAGCGTAAGATTTTTTGGTACACATCCACCGCTTCGTCATAGCGTTCGCCCTTACAATGGGCTTCCGCCAAACTGAATAAATCGTTGATATTCGCAGGTTCGAGTTCTTGAGCGAGTTGCATACACGCAAACGCATGATCCGTATCACCCTTATGATCTTCGTAAATGCGAGCGAGTTGACGAGACACTTGAGCCGTCCACAAAGGATCCACCCCGAAGGTAATCGCCGTTTTATAAGCTTCAATACAGCCATCAATGTCATCCATTGATTTTAACACTTCACCCATGTGGTAATAGCTTTTGGCATGATGAGGCATCGTGTTTAACGCCATTCTTAAGTGATACAACGCCTTGGTAAAAGACCCATGATTTTGCAATATCTTAGCAAGTTCAAAGTGTAAGTCGCCTTCATTGGGACGCAAGGCAATACGGTCTTCCATCACACGGATGGCTTCATCGACTTGATTCGCATCAAGCAAAGCGGTCACTTCATCAATATCATGCGAACTGGGATGCGTCGGAAACGGATGATTTTCAAATTCATGAGAAAACGCATACGAAAATGGCATATGTTCCTGATCTTCAAATTCACTGGCTAGCATTGCGTCAAATTCTTTCGCCCACGCATCAGAAATAGCCTTTTTTTTACTAACGTCAAAAGGCTTTTTGGCGACAGTACTTTGAATACGTTGAGACGTGCCTAAACGGTTATATCCCAAGAGGCTCACCACAGGCTGGATGCTTTCTGCCATCATGAGCAGGAATCCGTGTTGTAGGACGGCAAGACTCAATATCTGTTCTTGCAACGCCCATGTGGTCATCAAATGACGTGTATGAATGTTAATGATAGGTGCCAGTGTTAAGGCTTTTTGGGCGGATGCTTGAGCAGGAGCCTTTAAGCCACATTCCCACTGGAAGAAGGCGAGAAAATGCCATGCTTCCCCACACTGTGGATCTTCTTCCACAATGCGTTGCAAGGTGCCTAGCCCTTCCATTAAGACCATCTTACCCGTCAGCCACTTTGCCCATATATAACGAGTCCTATGCAGAGGGCTTTCGAGCAGACGCTGCCCTTGATTACTGTAAAATGCCAGCAACGCATCTAAATCAGGCGTAATAGGTTGCTTCAGAAGTCTTGCCCAAACCTGATGCGATTGTGCTTCAGAAAGAATGGTTAAAACGGGCGAAAAGCCTTGCGAAGTGGGGGAGGTAGGCACACGAGCAGAAGACGCTTGAGACGCTTGGCGTTGTGCATGAAAAGAATGCTGTGGGAGATTCATGTAAGGATTCCCTTTATGTCTTGCAAGCCGAAGGGCGTGCAAAAAGCAGGTAATATAAAGATATTGCCTACAAAGTGAATCCATCCACTTATGTGAGGTTAGAGAGAGGTTCGCAAGTCATCCGTCACTTGCGGTGAGTAAAGCACTCGTACATACGTATCGACATTAATTGGGGTGATACGGAGCGTTTTTATTTCACAAAACAGATTTCGGCAGGAAGTCTCCTACGCTGAAGTCGACTCCTTAATATGGAGGACTCAGGGGGAGAGGCTCTTCTGTTTAAAGGATATAAAGCCCCCCACGACAAAGACCTCTTGCTTATTGGCAAGAGGTCTTTGTGGTTTTAAAAGGGAGTTAGGCGAAGGGCTATCTTTCCGGAGGGTCACCCCTCGAGTATTGTCGCTGCCTGCAGTCTTTACGG
>CANGYO010000070.1 GCA_947458095.1 Vampirovibrionales bacterium
AAGAGGTAAAATGGGCGATAATTCCCAAGCGGTGGGTGGTAGAACGTACATTCAGTTGGATGAATGGGTCACGACGTTTGAGTAAAGACTATGAGATTAGTGTGTCTTCAGCCGAAACACAGGTCAAAATATCTCATTGCTGTACTCTTTTCAAAAGAATACAACTTTCATGAAGATAGGTTCTAAGACTGAAGGCATGCTTTAAAACAATACAACATTTCAAAGAGGGTCTAACGAAATGTAACAAAAAAGCAAGAAGTCTTCTCTACTTTTCTTTATTTAGTCACATAGAGCCATACGTATTTGTAATCTAAAATACAAACGTAGAAAAAGAGAGAAAAGAGAGTTTAACACATGAGTAGTATTAATTCTGTCAACAGTTACTGGGGTGGATCTGCAAAGCTTAGCACGCCTCAAAAAGCAGGATCCAACACGGCTTCCAGCAACGTAGACCCTCTCACCCTGTATTGGGGACGCCCTGGAGCAACAGCATCTGCTACAGCTCCACAAAAGGCAGGATCCAACGGCGTTTCTTTCAAAATCCAAGAAGGCAAATTGGATGTACAAGCAACAAGCTTTATTCAAAAATGGGATGCCAACCAAGACGGCGTTCTAGATTTAAACGAATTTAGACAATCCGACGGCTTAACAGGCGATGTTAAAACAAGCATTAGTAGTAGTGAACTTGCACAAGCCTTATGGGCTGCCATTGCGGGTCCTGACGGTACATTAAGTGCTGGCGAATACGCGCGTAGTTTGTTAGGCATGGATGAAAACCTAGACGGCGTGATTACACAAAAAGAATCCGACAAAATTAAAACCAAATGGGCAAAGGAAGCGGCTGAAGATCCTGGTAAAGCGAATGTTCGTATTTACAATGACAACGTCGCCTTAGGTACGGATGTTGGGTTAGACACCAAGTTTGCCTTAGGTTTTGAAGAAAAATACGCCAAGAGTCTTGAAGAAGACGACATGAGCGATATGTTTGACGACACCATTTCATCAACAGACTCAAGCGATATTTCAGAGATTCTTAAATCTTTAGGTATTGATATGCCTAAACCAGCCACTACTAAAGCGCCTACTGCTACAAGCACCACGCCAGATATTGCAGCCATTCTTAAATCTTTAGGAATCACGTCTTCCACCAGCACTGTTTCGAGCGTTGGCAGTGATACCAACTACGGCTTTTCGGCAGAAATCTTAGCCACCTTGCGTGATCCTGTGAACATCACTGATGGCTTACCTACACTTTAAATCTACAACGCTTTAAAACACTTTAACATCAACAAGAGGCTTTCACCGCCTCTTGTTTGCTATTGGTAAAAGACTAGAAGTTTCTTGAAAAATTGGTTATACTATAATGTATAACATCATGGAGAGAGGGATACCTTACTTGAACGCCAATACCCCCCAAGACGCTAACAATTTCAGCGAAACACAGCTTTTACTTGATATTCTGCCCCAAGGCATTCAATCCGCTATTAACGAAGAAGAAATCCACTCGTTGGTAGAAATCGTGCTAGATTTGGGACGCCCCGCCGAAGTCCGCTTCCTCGACGGCTCCTTCCGAGACGTGGGCGACGCTCCTGTCACCCACGACGACATCACCCACATTCTCGAAAACATCAGCCCGTTTTCAGATGATAACCGCTCGGGGATTACACGTACCCTGCACCGCATTAGTGCGATTCGTAACCGTCAAGACCAAGTCGTGGGACTAACCTGCCGTGTCGGACGCGTCTTGCTTGGCACGATCGACGCCATCGCCGATATTGTCGCCAGTGGCAAGAGCATCTTGCTGTTGGGGCGTCCTGGTGTGGGTAAAACGACCAAGTTGCGTGAAATTGCCAAAGTCATTGCCAATGAACACCGCAAGCGCGTAGTGATTGTGGACACATCTAATGAAATTGCGGGGGATGGAGACATTCCACACCCTGTGGTGGGGCGCGCCCGAAGAATGCAAGTAAAAACCCCCTTGCAACAGCAAAACGTCATGATTGAAGCGGTTGAAAATCATATGCCTGAAGTCATTGTAATTGATGAAATCGGGACTGAAGCCGAAGCCCAAGCCGCACGCACGATTGCCGAGCGTGGCGTGAGCTTGATTGCTACGGCTCACGGTACGAAGCTTGAAAACCTGATTAAAAACCCTATGTTGAGCGATCTCATCGGTGGTATTCAAAGCGTCACCTTGGGCGATGAAGAGGCTCGCCGTCGTGCGACGCAAAAAACCATTTTAGAGCGTGAAAATCCGCCTACTTTTGATGTCGCCATTGAAATACGGGACAAAAACACCTTTGCCGTTTACTTGGACGTCGCTAAAACGGTGGACGACATGCTACGAGGCTTTGCGGTGAATCCTGAAATCCGCAAAACCGCCGAAGACGGTAGCGTCAAGATTTTAAGCACGCAGGTCAAGCAGTTGATGGATCCCATTAACCCTGAAGGCGGTATGAAAACGGCGTCTCCGCAGGAAGCGGTGCTGGTGCATAAGCCTATTCAGCAAGAAAACGTGCAGTGCTTTAACGTCTTTTTATATGCGGTGACCAAAAGTTTTGTGGAACGTATTTTAGAGCGTCTGAACCTGCAACATGTCATTCGCTTGACCTTGCAAATGCACGAAGCCCATGCGGTGCTTGCCCTTCGTGGTCACGCCCGCCCTGGAGCTAAAATCTTACGTTTGGCGACTGATTTTGAAGTGCCGTGTTTCTATACCAAAACCAACACGATTCCGCAGATTCAGCGAGCCTTGCGAGAAGCCCTTGAAGCCACCGAATTGGGGCAGACCATTTTGGATCAACTGCGTTTAAGCGTGGGTGAAGAAAATAGCCGTACCGCATGGGCAAACTCAGCAGTGGAAACGGATGCCAGTTCGCCTCAGCATGATGAAATTGAATCGGCGATTCAAGAAGTAGAAGCCGGCATTCAAATTGTGTTAAATACGGCGAAATCGTTTGAGCTGGAGCCTAGGCGGTCGTATATTCGCCGTTTACAGCACGACCATGTGGAAAAGTTCAACCTGATTTCGCTTTCCGTTGGGGCAGAACCCGAACGGCACATCAAGATATTGCCGAACAAGCCTTAGGCTTTACAACAGTGGCAAGTCAATATCGTCGTCGGCAGGGGCTGTCGTGCTTGGTGAAAGCGTGGGTATCGTTAAGGTTGTTCCGCCGACAGTCGGTAGATCATCGGTGGTGTCAGCGTTGCTTGTCTCGCTGGTGTTTTCCGTCGGTAGAGGCGAAGGGTTGCTACCGTCTAGGTTATAATGCGTATTGGCGAGTTCTTGTACTTTCGCCATGTATTCGTTGTATTTTGGGCTTTCAGGTTCAACGGTTTTGGCGAGTGCTAAGTATTGTTTCATTTCCGCAGAAGGCTCAGTGAAGGTTTGTTCTGTATCTTCAAGTTCAAACTCAACGCGTTGCTTTTGTAAATCTAACGATTTTTTAATTTGTTCAATAGCATCTATGCGTGACCTTAGACTCTGGTCGGCAGGACTTTCTAAATCAGGATTGAGATCTTCAAACACCTTACGAAGCTTGTCTAAATTTTGATTAAGTTGATCCTGTGCTTGGCGAATTAATACCAACTGAAAGCTTTTGACGTTGCCTCTTTGAATGTTCTGTCTCTCACTCATTCGTGAGAAAGTGTTAGGGGCGACTGGTGGGATTGAGTCAGTGAGTTCCCATGTTTCATCTTGAATCGCTTTTGTGTTTTTAGCACTGATTTCTTTGACAATTTGAGCCACTTCGGGGTTCGCTTTAATATAAAGGGCATACTCTGCATCGTCTATATCATTAATTTGTTTGTTTAATAGATTATATTTGGGCGAATTGGGTTTTTCTTTTGTCATATCCGCAAAAAGTTTATCTACAACAGGTTGGTTTTTAGTACGAAAGGCTTCAAGTTCAGGACTTGTATTATTACCCACGCCTTGTTTAGCGACTTCTGTGCTTACCTGAAAGCTAAATTGACTCGCTACTATTTCTTTCCAAAATAGGTCTCTTTCTAAGATTTGGAGTTGAGCCAATTGCTTCATGATATTTTTATGTGCAGGACTGTCTGGCTCTAAGCCAGCAGTTTGTTTGAAAAGTTCATCAATTTCTTGAGCAATTTGTAATTTAGCCCCTTTAATGAGTGCTAATGCTTTATCAGGGTTATCTCCCTCTTCCGCAGTACTATTCAACCATACATCTTTTTTACTTATAGAAGGCGTATCAATCAAGGTTTTTTGATCTTGTTGTTCAATCTCACCTAAAGCGATTTGCTCTTCTTGGGTGGTGCCGAAGGCTTTGTCTAAGCCTAATTGGTTTCCATTAGACATCGTGTTGTTATAATTACGAACAATCGCATTGACTCCTCCTGATTCCGCTTGAACCGCTTGTGAAGCTCTATTGAGCCAATCGTCTGCTTCGGCTTGGGTGATTGTGCCATTCGGAGTTCCATCCTTTACGCCATCTACACGCAACAAAAAGGCGGCGTATTCTTTGGCGTTAATGGTATTCGTCGGTCCCGCAATCGATGCCCACAAGGCTTGTGCGAGTTGAGGACTACTGACTTTCGTTTGAACCGCTCCCATTAAACCTGAAGATTTACTAACTTCTTCTTGAGACAGCGAACCGTCTAAGTCGGTGTCAAACTGCTTAATAAATTGCTTGGCTTGAACGTCCAATTGACCGTTTTGCAATTGAAACGTGGGTGGTTTGTTGACGGCATTAAAGTTCATGTTCATGGGTTTGGTCTCTCTCAATGGTTGCGATATGTCTTCTTAATAAAGTCTTTAGCCGTCGTAAAATTGCTCAATTGTAAACAAATTGTTACGATTGAGTCGAACACGCCTTTACTTACTTGATTGCTTTACTTTAATAGGCGGTTTGATTTATAATGGTTAAAGATGTAATGTGCATCCCTTATTTTATTTTTTGGAGAAACACCCCATGATGATGTTAAAAATTGGAATTAACGGCTTCGGACGCATCGGACGCATGACCTTCCGAGCCATTTTACAAAACCCTAACGTCGATTTAGACGTTGTGGCGATTAACGATTTAACGTCCACCGATATGTTGGCGTATTTATTGAAATACGATTCCACACACGGTATTTTAGACGCCGAAATCTCTCACGATGCTCAAAACATCATCGTTAATGGCAAAGCCATTCGTGTGTATAGTGAACGCAACCCTGCGGATATTCCTTGGGCTACGGCTGGAGTCGACATCGTACTTGAATGTACAGGCTTCTTCACCGATGCCAAGAAAGCACAGGCTCACATTGACGCTGGTGCGAAGAAAGTCATTATTTCGGCACCTGCGAGCAATGAAGACGCCACGTTTGCTGTAGGGATTAACCACACCAGCTACGATCCTAGCATTCATCACATTATTTCTAATGCCAGTTGCACCACCAACTGCTTAGGGCCTGTCGCGAAAGTTTTGCATGAAAACTTTGGTATTGAAAAAGGCTTAATGACCACCATTCACAGCTATACAGGCGATCAACGCTTAATTGATGCCCCTCACAGCGACCCTCGCCGTGCGAGATCTGCCGCCGTCAATATGATTCCTACGTCTACAGGGGCGGCGAAAGCCATTGGCTTGGTCTTGCCTGAATTGAAGGGTAAATTGGACGGTTTCGCTGTGCGAGTCCCAACCATTGACGTTTCCATTGTGGATTTAACCTTCACGGCAAGCAAGTCGACTAGCGTTGAAGCCATTAACGAAGCGATGCTGAACGCTGCCAACGGCGAGTTGAAAGGCGTGTTAGAATACATGCACGATCCGCTAGTGTCGGCCGATTTCATTGGCAATGCCCATAGCTCGATTTACGATCCGACCATGACGAGAGTCTTGGAAGGCAACTTGGTGAAAATCGGGGCGTGGTACGACAACGAATCAGGGTATTCCAACCGTTTGGCGGAACTCACCCAGTATGTGGCGTTGAAAACGCCTGCGACGGCTCACGCTTAGTTTTTTAGTAAAGATCCTTGTAGGGGAGGGTTTTAACCCTCCCTCTACTTTTTAGAAAGCTTTTAGTATGCCTAGCATCCTCGATGAAATTGTCGCCCACAAACGAAAAGAAGTCGCCCTATGGCAAAGCCAAACGTCGATCGACTATTGGCTCGACGTCGCCAAACCCAAGCCCCACGACGACGCCTTTCGTTTTGAATATGCCTTGCGAGAAGCGAAAGCAGGCTTGCATCTCATCGGGGAATTGAAGCCCAAATCGCCGAGTGCGGGCGTTTTACAAGAAACCCCTGATGTGGCGAAAATCATGGGGGCGTACAACGAAACCTGCTCCGCTATTTCAGTCCTAACCGATGTTCACTACTTTGGCGGAGGCTTCGACTTGCTCGAAAATGTCAAAACGCTGACGACCAAGCCTGTCCTGTGCAAGGATTTCATCATCGACTTGTACCAAGTCTTGCTTGCGGTGGCGAGCGGTGCCGATGCCGTCTTGCTGATTATGAAATGCCTCGACGATTTTGAGTATGTCAGCCTGTTTGAAGCCATCCGCAGTTACGGCTTAACGCCTGTGGTGGAAGTGCAGAACGAAGCCGAACTCAAGCGAGCCTTGTTGCCACGCCCGCCTGTAATACTTATCAATAACCGTAATTTGTCCACCTTTGAGATTGAAAAAGACACGACTCGCCAGCTGGCTCCGCTCTGCCCCGAAGGCACGATCATCATTTCCGCTAGCGGATTCACGTCCTTAGCAGACGCCTCCGAATTCACCGACATCGCCGATGCTGCCTTGATAGGCACGGCTCTTATGAAGGCATTTTAGTCATTAAACAGATCTACCGTACATTCAATCGGTGTGACTTCACCTGTAACGTGATTAATGTTAAAACGAAAGCGATCGTTACAATCATTCGCTAAGGCAGCGGTTGTACTTCCACCTTGTCCGCCAAGGTTAGGTCCTTCATCGCCGTTAATGTCGACATAAAAATCATCCGTCGTGCTATCTGGGGTACTCAAAATACCGTAAATAATCATGTTGTTATTAAGCTGAACGGCTCCCCCTCCGACAAGTGAATTGTCTAAAACCCCTTGAGGCAAACAATCCAAAAGGTTTCCAACTCCTAAACCGCAGGTCTGACGAGTCTGAAGCTTGTCTTGAAGGCTTACCCAGCGTTGAGCCACTGGTAAGAATTGGTTCCCTTTTAAATGTTCATCATAAAAGTGAGTATCCAGGGTGTCTAACACAACCTGTAGCTGTGTTCGTTGTTGTGTCTGTCGGCCTGCACTTAAGACTTTGGGGACGGCGATGGAAGAAATAATACCAATGGCGAGCAGTACGACCAATAGTTCCACAAGGGTAAAGGCCTGTTTCTGAGCTGGTGTTTTCAATGGATTCATCATTCGCTCACTTCCCCATTAAGATCTTTTTATTCTATTTGGTGTATCGGTATTTTTGAGCTAAACTTTAGAAACTATTTACAATGCCGTAAGGAAGCCTTATGCCTGAAACATCTGTCGAAAAAGAGTCTACACCTGTTTTTTTAAATCCAATGGTTGAAAAAACAGTGGCTTTTGTTACATTAGGATGCAAAGCCAATGCCTTAGAAAGTGCTGCCCTCGCCGAACGCTTTAAAGATTTAGGCTGGCAACTAAACGGCGAAAACGAATCCGCTAGCCTTTACGTCTTCAATACCTGCACCGTCACCGAAAAGGCGGATGCCGAAGCCCGTCGGCTGATTCGTAAGCTTAAACGTCAAAACCCAGCCAGTCGTATTGCTGTCACAGGCTGTTACGCCCAAGTGGCTCCACTGGTGTTTAAAGACATTGGCGTGGATTTCATCATCGGTAACAATTTAAAGGATACCCTGCCTGATATTGTCGCGACGCAATTCGCCAATTACTATGCCGATCTCAACGACGGTCCGCTCATTATGGTGGACGAATTTGAAAAAAGCCGAGAGCTGGTCTCTCGTGTGGGGAGCTTTGCAGGCATCGCTCGTACCCGTGGCAGCATCAAAATCCAAGACGGTTGCGACTATAAATGCACCTATTGCATCATTTGGAAGGGGCGAGGCCCCAGCCGTTGCTTGAGTGTGGATGCCGTCACCCAACAGATTCGCCATATGGTGGAAGAAGGCTTTAAAGATATTACCATTACAGGCATTAACATTGGGCAGTACCAGCATGAGGGCGTGAATCTCGCTGGCTTGTTGCGTCATGTGTATTCAAATGTAGACGGTGATTACCAACTGCGTTTGTCGTCCTTGGATCCCCTTGAAGTTACCGATGAGCTGATGAACGCCATGGCGGAATCGGGTGGAAAAATTGCGCCTCATGTACATTTGTCGAGCCAAAGTGCGGAAGACGGCGTTTTAAAAGCCATGGCTCGTCGTCACCATGTGAAAGATTTAATCTATGTCTGTGAGCGTTTACAAGAACTGATGCCGACGATTGCGATAGGATCCGACATGATTGTGGGCTTTCCCACCGAATCCGATGATGCGTTTGAAGCCGGCTATCAAGTGATTGAACAGATCCCCATGCACTATTTGCATGTGTTTCGCTATTCGCCCCGAGCAGGGACCCCTGCGGCGGAGATGCGTCCGCAAGTGCAGGAGTCCGTACGGAAAGCGCGTGCGACTCGACTCATTGCGTTGGCTGATGCGAAAAAGCGTGCGTTTTATGAGCAATTTGTGGGTCAAACCTTGTCGATGTTGTGCGAAAACATCAAGGACGACGGGAGCATGGAAGGCATCACGGAAAATTACATTCGGGTGCGTTTGCCTGCGGAAGACGTGGAAAATCATGAACTTTCGCCAAATCAGCGTGTTTCTGTTAGAATAAAGGCTTGTGAGACCTCTGACTTCGTCGAAGCGGTGGTCGCCCCTTAAGGCGAGAAGGCATAACCTTTTATGACAACGCAAGGCAATGAAACGCTCTATATCACGACCGCCATTGACTACGTCAACGGCAAGCCCCACTTGGGTCATGCTTACGAAAAAATGGC
>CANGYO010000071.1 GCA_947458095.1 Vampirovibrionales bacterium
TCCCCTTTAGGATGGAGAGGTTGGGAGAGGAAACCAACGGTTTTCTTTCCCAAGAGAAAAAGTTTACTTTTTCGACTGAAGGGGGGATTTTCAAGGGGGGACGAAGGGGAGGAGAAACGCAATGCGTCCTTCCCCGTCCCCCCTTGAACCGCCTTTAGAGGTGTCAGAGACCTTTGGCGGAGCAAAGGTCTCTGACGACGACCAGCTATAAACAGAGATAGAAATCCCCAAAAACAAGAAATCTCAAAAATATCACCTTTATAAACATAAATCACTATATCATAATTCTTCATCATAAGGACTGTGAATAATCATCAAAGGGGCATCCAAGCGAATGCGAATCAGTTGCCCTGGTGTCATGCATTGATGTTTCCCCATCGCACGAGGGCCTTCAGGCATCACACGGTTAATCATGCCAATGCCCATAATTTCATAGCGAACTAAACGCCCATTCATCGGTTGGGTAACGTTGCCCCCGATTAAACCAGCGTCTTCCATGCTCGTAAACAACGTCGCTTCTATCGGAATTTCTTCCCCTTCAAGGGTTTCAAGGGCATGAGCCTTGATTTTCAAAATGGCATCTCGCCCTTGCATAGGCGCCATCACATCTTCAACATGCCCATACACCCTACTGCCTTTCGGCAGTATCTTCTGATTGTTCACCCACACATCATGGATGATTCGCAGGCTAAAAGGGTCATTCGGCTGATTGACTTGCGTATTCAGCATGGCTTCTAAACTGCTGACAAAGGTTGTACCCGCAGCGAGTGTATACTGGCTTGTTTTCGCATCAAGGACTTTAATCGTGGCAGGGGGTGCCGATTTGCGTTTGTCTTTATCATCGTCTGCCCAGCTAAAAAAAGGCGTAAAACAGACATTCACCCCTAAAAAAAACAGTATAGACAACGTTTTTACATGTTTCATATCGCCATCCTTTTTCCTTAAATCGAGCATCTCGCTTCTAAAATAAACCGCCTTCACCTAAATAGACGAGCGACTTCGAGAAAAGGCTCCCCCCTTCCGATATGCCCACAAGAGAGACCCCCCTTCTTTTGTGGAGAAACCCCCTATGTTAAGCCCTGTTGCCTACCCCCATCTTCTAGAACTTCCAAAACGTCTAAACATTCCTGAAAAAACCCAAAATTTAAGCTTGCCACATGTCCATTTAGACGAAGAACGTCACGCTTCCAAACAAAGTACAAGCAGGGAAGACGAGCTGGACGAAGCCTTACCACGCTTCAATGCGAAAGAATCCTTTCAACAGTCCTTTGCCAATCCTAGCTTGCAAAACGCCTTGGGCTTAAGCGATTTAGAGCGTCCTGCGAAAGCCAAAACCCCCTTAAATACTTTAAGCACAAGCATTTCCACAGAAGCCTTACCTGATGAAGTCATGCTCGACACCGTGCGTAAACGTCAAGCCAACCTCTCCATCACCACGCAAGATGTTTTTAACGATTTTAAGAAAACAGCCCAGCTCCTTGGTGCCGATGGATCCTTTAATGACTTACTACACAGTCATTTTACGTTGGTAAACCAAGAAGCCACCCAAGCCGTGCCTGATGAAAAATGGATCAAAACCGTCTTAACACGACTTGCCACGAATTTAGACACGACCGTTTCTAGCACGCTTGAAGAAAGCTCCAACGTCGTGGGGGAATGGCTGGACGCCCTTTTTACGCAACCCATTCAGTGGACGCCCATGAACTTAGGGGCTTCTAGGAAAGACTCGTTTGAGGGTGCCTCGACAAAAGAACATTCGCCAGAAGCACCTATTAACAAAGCGGTCGTAAAGGTGAATCGTGTCAATCACTTGGTCATGAAAGACGGCTTAGAACGGATGTATAACGCCCTTCAATCCAAACAATGGGACGTTGCCGAAAACGTCATTGCCGATGTGTTTAAAAGTGTTTCGCCTAATGCCATGACCTTAAGCCAGCGTCAGCAATGGCAAGGTTTACAGTTTAAAATTTGGCAGAAACAAGGCAAGTACGAAAGCATTTTAAGTGAAGCGTTACGAGTTCCTGAAAATGAGCAAAGCCCTGAATTGACTCGTGTAACGGCAGATGCCTACGCTCAAAGCGGCGATTACAAGGAAGCCATTCGCACCTTACACCCACTGCTGAGCTTAGCAACAGACGCTGAAAAATTAGATGCTAAAACCGCTTTAAAATCGTGGGAACGTCTGTCTTCATGGGCAAAAACACTGGGCAACCCTGCGTTGGAAAATAAAATGTTGCAAGGTTACTATAAGGCATCGAAAGCAGGGGTCACTCCTCTGGATATTGCATTGGAGCCTTTGAAGCGATTGCAGGTTTTGCAACAGCTCATGGGTCAAGATGCTCACGCCTTAAAGCTGGCTCAAGAACGGGTACTTTTAGCCAAACAACAGCGTGACAAAGCAGGGTATACGTCCGCCTTAAATGATGTCGCAGGCTTACTCTTCGCTCAAGGGGAAAGCAATAAGGCTCAAAAAGTCTTGGCTTTGGTCTCGCAGGTTTAAAAGAAAAACTGCAAATCACTTTGCACCGTCGAAAAAGGAGATGAATCCACCAACGGCGATTCTTGCAAGGCGATTTCAGGACTCACCCACCCTAAATGAGCCAACAAATGCCAGGCAAAGTTATCTCGTGCATGGGGATCCCCCGCCAAACTTTTGATAATCAACGTTTCACGGGTTTCCAAATGCCAAAGCACCAAGACCCCTTCAGCACCGCCCTTGGCAACAATCGGCAGAGGCATTTGCCCCAAGACCGTGTCAAAACGATGCGACCCCGCCACCAGAAACGGATGGGTCTTCATCCATTTCAACATCATATCACCCAAGCCACCTTGAGCAAAACTGTGCATAAAGCAAAGGGTTTCTTCCAAAGAAAGGTAGGGCGTCGGCAATTGACACCCATCCGTTGCCCACTGATGGGTGGCGTGGATTGGCGTATGCAAGTGCATAAAACTCAATACATGCTGAAACAAGGGATGTTCAGGCAAGTGATAATCCAAAAGAGGAACGTTCAGACGCTTGCATAAGGCTAAGATCATGGCATGTTGCCCTGAACAATTGTGATGTAACACGCTCACGTCTTCTTCAATAGCTTGCAAAGTCCCATACAAAGGCGGATGCACCCCACACACCAAAGCTATAGAAGCGTCTTCACTCGAAAGTCCCGCTTCATTTAGCCACCACTGCACCCACTGCTGATGCACCCCTTCCCCCGAATGCGAAGAGGACGCAATCACCCACGCTTCTGAAGGCACTTGAACTAAGTAGGCTGGATCCCTTTGGGCAAGGGCGTGAAATAAGGCGGTGCTTTGTACAGGCTTGAAAATCGAACGCAAGTAGGTGGAAATTGTCGGGAAGTCGTGGCTTCCCACAATGTTACCTGCTAAATCAATTTTTCCCCATTCAAGGGGTTTTTGGGCTTCAACATGCCCTTGTCTTGTTTTGAGTATTCCTGAAAACATGTGCTTTTCTCATTTTAATCATAAAACATTAGTCTAGCCTAGCACAAAACGAGATTTAGGATGTTTTTATGTAATTGAGATCATTCACTGGGTGTGTTATCAAATGGTGTGTTATCAAATTCGTACCATACCGTTTAACAAAACTTAATGAATAGATCTCATACTAGCACAAAACAGTATTCACCGTGTTTTATGTTATTGAAATCATCTTATGGATGTGTTATAAAACTGATAAAGACTTTTTTCTTTACGTTAACTTTAAGGATTTACTCATGGCTTCTTTCAATTCTGCATCGTCCGCATTCCCTCGTCAAGCGGTTGTCGCTTCGGCGACTTTGCCTCCACAAGCCCCAGTCCCTAGCTTCTTTGGAAACACGGGAAATACCGTGCCTTCCACCACTACTGTGATGCCTCCCCCACCGCCTTCTTTGGCGACTACTCCACCGCCTTCTTTGGCGACTACTCCACCAGCGGATAGCTTTACCGCCACGGCTCCTGCTCCTGTAGATCAAACGCTTCCTGTTGAAACACCTCCTACTGAAACGCCTAAAGACAGCACCGCTCTTGCTACGAATACGCCGACGGCTCCTGATCCAGCGGATGCCAAAAAAGCAGAAGCCGCTAAAAAAGAAAATGGCTTCGTGAAATTTGCAAAATCACCTTGGGGCATCGGCACAGGAGTCCTTTTAGCTGGAGGTGCTGTTACTGCGTTGATTTGGAAACTTAGACAAGGAGGAAGTCCTCTTGAACAACTTGAAAAAGTCGTGAAAGATCTAGGCATAGACGATTTAGATCCTGAACATAAAAATAACTTACTCCAAAAATTTGGAGAACATTTGCAGGGTTTAACCGCAAATACCACCGAACATACGCCCGAAACATGGGGAAAATTGTCGTCTGCGATTGTAGACGTTCATGCCAAACATGGTGGTCACGGCGATGGACAAATAGCCTTGCTACACGGCTTGGGTGAGTCTACCCCTGAAAACCTTAAGGATTTATCGGTGGAAGCTCGTAAAGCTCTAGTGAACACATCCAACGAATATCTAGAATGGGTTAAAAAAGAGCCCCTTAAAGAAGGCGATGAAACCAATTTTCATGCTCCGCTTGTTGGGAAAGCCGCCGAATGGCTCTTGGATATTGAAGAAAACGTTGGGATTAAACACGAAGGTGGCTTAGTCAAAACAGCTGAAAATATCTTTGGTGCCTTAAATAAAGTAGATCGAAAAGGAGAGCATTCCCCTGAACTTAATCGTAGTATGATGGCGTTTTCTCTACCGAATGAACAATTCCCTGTCGCAAAAGAAGGTCACACCATTCCTCCTTTTGATCCCACACAAATCAGTGATGCAAAAACGGCAGGAGAACAACTCTTTAATGCACGTTTCAGTGGGGATCCTGAGAAAATTAAAGCCGTTTTAGACCATTTAAATAAAAACGGCATCGAAGGGTTTGAACCTAATAGCTTTAAAGATCTTGAAGAACGCCTCTTGCCTAACGTTGAAGTTGATAATCCTACTACCGACAAACGACCTGCTTGGTATCAATGGTCAGGCGATATCAATGACTCATTTTTCTGGAAAATCTGTAAAGAAGCTATTGGCAGATTCAAGAACAGTGGAACCCCTTAGGCTTCTTCTGAATCACACAGAATGAATCCCCCTCCCCTTCATTTCACGATGGAGGGGGCTTTTCTACAAATAAGACGCCGTCACACTCGCCGTCGCCTTCAAAAAGCCCGCTAAATCCCCTTCATAGACCACTTGACCGCCTAGCTCGTCGGCTTCAGGACCCATGTCCACCACCCAATCCGACGCTTCACTGATAAACTGCGTATTATGCTCAATCACAATCACGGTATGCCCCACATTCACCAAGCGTTGCAAGGCATTGACCAACACAGGCACATCGCTCATGTGCAAACCCCGAGTCGGCTCATCAAACAAAAAGAGCGAAGGCTTTGAAACCGCTTTATCATCCATAGGGAGATACGGAGCCAGCTTCAAACGCTGGGCTTCGCCTCCTGAAAGCGTCGCCGTGGCCTGCCCCATGGGTAAGTAGCCCAAGCCCAAATCCACCAAGCACTGCAAGCGTTTACGCACTTTTGGCGCCGTCTTGAAGAATTGCATCGCTTCATCCACGCTCATGCACAGCACATCATAGACCGTGCGACCAAATAAATCCACCGAAAGCACGCTGTCTTGAAAGCGTTTGCCGTTGCAATCGGCACAAGGCATCGTCATATTTGCCATAAACTGCATGTCTACCGTGACTTCGCCTAAGCCTTCGCAGGTTTCACAGCGTCCCCCCTTGCTATTGAAGGAAAAATGCCCTGACGTTAAGCCCAAGGCTTTCGCTTTCACCGATTCGCTAAAGAGCTTGCGGATTTCATCATAGGCTTTGACGACCGTTGCGGGGTTCGAGCGTGACGATCGTGACGGCGTGGATTGATCCACCCACACAACACCACCTCTAAAGTGTTCTAGCCCGTCGATGCCTACGCAGGGCAAGACATCAAAAGACGGTAGTTCCCCTTGCGAGTTTAACACATGACCATACAACGTTTGTACAATTAAGCTAGACTTGCCAGCCCCACTGACACCCGTGACACAAGTCAACTGTCCCACAGGGAATCGAGCCGTGACGTTTTTAAGATTATAGCCTGTTGCGTCGTAAATGCTCAAATAATGCTTGGCGGCTTCAAGGGGAGCCGTTTTATAGCGTTTGGGTGCCAACAAATTTTGAGCCGTCTTCGTTTTGCTTTTTAGAAGCGACGGAAAGTCCCCTTGAAAAAGGATGCTTCCGCCGTGCTTACCGCTCCCCACGCCCATGTCGATAATGGCATCCGCCTGCTTCATCACTTCAGGATCATGTTCGACCAAGACCACCGTATTGCCCAAGTCCTTGAGCTGTTTTAAGACATCCATGAGCCGTTCGGTGTCTCGTGGATGCAAACCCACGGTGGGTTCATCCAGCACATAAAGCGTTTCGGTGAGTTCACTGCCAATCGAAGAAATCAACTGCACCCGATGCGCTTCCCCTGAAGACAGGCTTCTTAACGGACGCAATAATGGCAAGTAGCCTAAGCCGACGGCATCCAACCACTGGAGCCGTTGCAGGAGCGAATCCCACGCATCCACCGCCAAACGAGGCAAGCTGGCTGGCACAGGATTATCCGACTCTTTAAAGCGTTTAAGGAGGTCTTGAACAGGCGTCTGCAACCAGCGTTCATAGCTCATGCCTTGCATTTGAGTACTTCGAGCCAACGGGTTGAGGCGACTGCCCCCACAATCCGTGCATTCAAAATAACCCCGATATTTGGCGAGGTGCATGCGGACGTGCATTTTATAACGCTTGCTTTCCAAATACGTAAAAAACGGACGAATTCCCACAAAGGCACCGAAACCGTCCCATAGTTTGCGTTGATCTTGAGGGCTTAGGGCGTCATACGGCACATTGAGCGGAATGCCGTGACGCTTGGCTTCTTGTTCCAAACTCAACTGCAATTCAAGGTAAGAAGGCGTTTGAATGGCATGAATCGCCCCGCCTTTCAAGCTTTCCTTCTTGTTGGGGATGATGCGTGCTTCATCCAAGCCCATGACACGCCCGTAGCCCTCGCAAGTCGAACACGCCCCTTGAGGGTGCATGTAATGAAAGTGATGCGGACTTAAAGGCGGAATGCTCTGCCCGCAGTCGAAGCATCCGTTACTGGTGAGCAAGGTTTTGGTGGTGATGGTGTCGCCTGTTTTGAGATGAGCCACCCAAGCGATGCCCTTATCGCTGCCTAAAAGCTCCAAGCTCTGATTGACTCGGTTGATGACATCATTAAAGCGATTGAGCAAGGCATGGTCGATGTTGCCCTTGAACTTAAAGCGATCCAACAAAAAGCAGAGCTGTTGCTTTTCATGCACATACTCGTTTTTCCATGTAGGCATGGATTCGCTGAGCATCACAGGTTTGAGATTCACATCTAGGATGCGATCATAACCCAAGCCAAATAACATCGAGTACAAGGTTTTCATTAGCTTTTTGGGGACTTGCAAGCTCAAGTAGACGGCGGTATCGGGAGGTAAATCGGCAAATAAGTAAGTGGGAAGATCTTCAGCAAGGTTCTGCACCAAGCGATGCGATCCGCAATGGGGGCAGTTTTTTTCGCCTAAGTAGTAAAACAATTGCGACAAGTAATCAATGGCATCGATGCTCACGCCGACGGTGGCTCGTGCATTGGTGACAGGGTTATGTTGCGACAACCCCACGGCAGGTGGGATGTTATGGACTTCTTCCACCCGAGCCTTTTGGAACTGTTCCATAAATTGCCGAGCGTACGACGACAGCGATTCCATGAAGCGACGCTTGCCTTCGGCGTAAAGCGTGTCAAAGGCGAGCGACGACTTTCCACAGCCCGAAGGCCCTGTAATGACGGTGAGCTGGTTGAGGGGAATATCGACATCAAGATGCTTGAGGTTATGTTCATACGCCCCACGAATGCGGATGCTTTCTTCGTTCAAGTCCTGCGTTGCTGGCGTTGCCAAAGATTCAGAAGAAGCGGTTTCCACAGACACAGATTTACCCTTTGTATGGTTTAGGTGTGGTTTAGCGACCATTACATTGTTTGCGAAATCTAAGCCTAGTCTTCAAAGCGTTTGATGATGAGGCAACTGTTGTGACCGCCAAATCCAAAGGAGTTCGACATGGCATAATCAAAGTTTTCCACCTTGCGAGCCGTGTGAGGCACATAGTCTAAGTCACAGCCTTCATCGGGGTTGTCCAAGTTAATGGTGGGCGGTACGGTTTGATGCAACAAAGCCTCAATACAAATAATCGCTTCAATAGCTCCTGTCGCACCCAACATGTGACCGTGCATACTCTTGGTAGACGACACCAACAAGCCGTTATGGGCGTATTCGCCAAAGACACGTTTAATGGCGATGGTTTCCGCCAAATCACCTAAGGGGGTTGATGTGCCGTGAGCGTTGATGTAGTCAATATCTTCAGGTGCCAAGTCTGCCGATCTTAACGCCGCCGTCATCGCACGAGAGGCTCCCAAGCCTTCTTTGTGAGGCATCACAATATCAAAGGCATCCGAAGAGCGACCATAACCCACGATTTCCGCATAGATTTTCGCCCCACGGGCTTTGGCGATTTCATAATCTTCTAGAATCAAAATGCCTGCCCCTTCAGAAATAACAAAGCCGTCACGGTCTTTGTCAAAGGGTCGGCTGGCA
>CANGYO010000072.1 GCA_947458095.1 Vampirovibrionales bacterium
AAGTGAATCTACCCCTTTAGGAAGGAGAGGTTGGGAGAGGAAACCAACGGTTTTCTTTCCCAAGAGAAAAAGTCAGAGACTTTTTCGACGGAAGGGGGGCGACCAAGACCCTCCCTCCCTTAAGCCGCCTTTAGAGGTGATGAGTAATCCCCCCATTTATAGACAAGCTAACATGTAGACCGCCATTATGGCGGTTTGGCGGAGCAAAGGTCTCTGACAAACGAGTAACCTTAAAAGGAGCTAGTAACCCCCATTCTTAAAACAGAACGAGGGTTACGCATTATTGTGACGAAACGAAGACCTAACCCAGTTTCGCCCCTGCTTCACGCAAGGCGGGAATCAGCGTGTCATCACTAGGATGTTTCACCGCAAGGGATTGGAAGGTTTTGGCATCTAAGCCAATGCGACTTAGGCATTGTTGATCCATCGGGCAAGGGAACTTGAGATCAAAGGTCTTAATCGTGCCTTCCGCTTCAAGACGGGCTTTGTCCGTCATACGAGCCAACCATGGGGTTTCGGCAACCACTACACCACCTGCACGAGGTTCTTGAGGAGACATGAGCATTTTCCTTTCAAAGGATTCACTTTTACAAATTTATGGTAACATACATTTAACAAAATCGTTGTGATTTTAATAAAATATTGAGCATCCTGGAGAATTCGCAGGCTAAAGGATTTTAGAATTATGTTGTGGTCAAACGTTAAACGTATGATGATTGGTGAACCGCTGGCATCAGCCCGAGAAAAGCACGAACGCATGGCGATTCCCATTGCCCTGTCTATCTTCGCCAGCGATGCCTTGTCTTCTACGGCATACGGCACGCAAGAGATTTTGATGTCCTTAAATGTTGAAATGTTACGGACGTATCCTTTATTGGTGAGCTTTTTGTCGATCCCTGTTGCCTTATTTATCACGCTTGTTTTGGCGATTATTGTCGTGTCGTATCGCCAAGTCATTAAAGTCTACGACAACGGGGGAGGCTCCTACCAAGTGGCTCGTGAACACTTGGGTTTAACCGCAAGCCATGTGGCAGGGGCAGCCTTGTTGATTGATTACGTCCTAACCGCAGCGGTGTCAACGTCTGCTGCGGTGGATGCCTTGACATCCGCCCACTGGATTCCCCTAAGCATGAAAGTGCCGACCGCTCTAGCCTTTTTGGGGTTGATTACGCTCATCAACCTGCGTGGTGTGCGAGATACTGGCTTGGTGTTTAGCGTGCCTGCCTATATTTTCATCGGTGTGATGTTCGCCTTGATTGCCAAAGGCGGATACATGGCGTTTACAGGGCAGATTCCCCTTGATTTTTCGCATGGCTTGAACCATGCCATTGGCGTCACGCCTGATGTGTGGGCATCGTTATGGAATACCAGCTTGGTGTTGATCTTGATTAAAGCCTTTAGCCATGGGTGTTCCGCCCTAACAGGGATTGAGGCTATTTCAAACGGCGTAAAAGCCTTTAAAGAACCTGTTGCAGACAATGCCAATAAAACCATGGTACTCATGGGGGTTATTTTAGCCGTCATTTTCTTAGGTTTAACGGCATTGGCGTTTGTGTTTGGCTTACTGCCTAGCGAACATGAAACGACCGTGTCTCAAGTGGGGCGTGCCGTTTTCGGAGACGGAAGCCTGCTTTATAATAGTTTACAGATTTTTACGGCGATTATTCTCGTTTTTGCGGCGAATACCAGCTTTGCAGGATTCCCACGCTTAGGCTCATTGCTCGCGAACGACGGTTACTTGCCTCGTCAATTTATGAACATGGGCGACCGACTCGTGTTTACCAATGGCATTATCTTTTTAGGCTTGGTTTCGGCAATTTTGGTCTGGCTTTATCAAGCCGACACCCACGGATTGATCCCCATGTACGCCGTGGGCGTCTTCTTGTCGTTCACGCTGGCTCAAGCAGGTATGTGCGTGCATCACCTTAAAAACAAGCACAAACACTGGCAAAACAGTCTATTTGTTAATGCCTTTGGAGCCGTCGTTACCCTAGCTGCCACGATTATCCTGACGGTTGAAAAGTTTACCGAAGGGGCATGGATCGTGTGTGTGGGGATTCCCTTGATTGTGTGGGGATTCACGTCCATTAAGCAACATTACTTGAGCGTGTCTCGTCAACTGGCGTTACCGATTGCAGAAGGGACTTATGAGCCTCGTCCGATTGAGCATACCGTCTTGGTCTTGGTGTCGAGCCTGCATCGTGGGACGATTCCTGCGTTAGAATACGCCCGCACTTTGTCGGCTCATGTGGAAGCCGTGCATGTGTCGTTAAATGATGTGGGGACTCAGAACTTGAAGGATCAGTGGCAGGCATGGGGTTGCGGTGTGCCACTCACGATTTTACCGTCGCCGTATCGTTCGATTACAGGACCTTTGTTGGATTACATTGATGAAGTCGAAAAGCGTTACGAACATAATTTGGTGACGATTATTATTCCTGAATTTGTGACGAAACAGTTTTGGCACAATGTCTTGCATAACCAAAGTGCGTTGTTGATTAAAACTTTGTTGACCTTGCGTAAGGGTAAGGTCGTTACCACGGTGCGTTATTATTTGGAAGAGTAAGCCGATTTCTATTCAATAATCAAAACCCTAGAGGGTAAAACGGGAGATGAACCATAGGGTTTAGATTCATCTCCTTTTCTAACTTGATTGTCCAAATTGTGAATGTAGAGCTTGTTTTCAATCGGTAAACCGTCTTCATTCCCGCCGGTATGCCCATGCGTATAATCGTTTAGGGTAGGATGGTATAAGCCTACTTCTCCCAAGTTTTGGAATTCTTTCGTGCTTTGGTGTCGATTCCATACCGTTTCATTAACAAGTTTGAAAACGCTCTCGGCGTCTGTATTGCTTAATTTACTTTCAGAAGGATTCATGGTGTGTGCAATGGCTTCTTGTGTTTTTTTATTCATTTCATCAATAAATGCTTTGTATTGTGCTTTAGTCCATTTAGAAACAGGTTGATTTAATTGTTCATCGGTCATACCGTGCGTTTCTTTCATAATACTAGAAAGTGACTGACGCCATTGTGCTTCTATTTTAGGACTCATGGGGGCATGCATCATTAAGTGATTTTTATCAAGGTCATAAGCCACTAACTGCATTCGTTTAAAATGATCGTCATAAAGCTTGTTTAATTCTTCAAAAATACCAGGTTTTAGCTTTTCAAGAACGTTCTTCAAAAGACCGGGGTAAATTTGAGAACTCGCTTGGTCGTATGAAATAGTGAGCGTGTCTTTTTTTAGGTAAGAAAATCCAGCCAGGGTATGATTGCTCCATACAAATTTTAAGACATTGGGGTTTTTCTTATGAATTTTTTGCCATATTTTTAAGTTATACATATCCCAAACACCACGATCGGATAGCTCATCGCCTATGTATGTTACGGTTTTATCTTTCAATAAGCGAGGGTCTGTGTCTAAAGCATTTTCAATTAAAGTATCTAAATCTAATAATTGTTTCGCAATCTTACTTTGTTCGTTGGTTTCACTGATAGCGGTAATTAAATTGCTAGAAAGTTCTTGATGTAACTTCAATAATTTTCGATAGTCATCCTTGTTTTTAATGTACAGTAAACCTTGTCCAATCAAGTGTTCGATATTTTTAATTAAGCTAGCGTGTAAATCGCCATGCACCGTATGTTTGGCTTGGGCTAAAGTTTCTACTCCCTGCAGGGGTTCTAATAAATCAGAATCAGCTTTCCCTAACTTACGAACAGCGACACGATAGTTGATTTGTTTTTGGATAATGTCCTGCGATGCCTTCACTTTTTGAACCAAGTCGCTGTCACTCAAGCCGTTTTCTATAATAGAAGCTACAGGGTTGTTTTGAACTAAACCTTTGGCAAAGGGCTTCCATTTACCTGTGGCAATGGCTAATACGCCTGTTAGCACTGCTAAGCTTGCTACAATACCTGCTCCCCAAGCGACTTTATTAACGGGTTTTTTCTTCGCTTGTGAAGAAAGGGTGAGTTTATCTTGAGGGGGAGTCGTCTGTGCTATAGGGGGTTTAGTCGCTGTCGTCGGCGTTGACGTGAAAGCCGTCGAATTAAATTTAGTATAAATGGTATCTACAGTATTCATTTAAGCTTCTCCTTTGAGTATTTAGTAGTACATACTTTCATAAAAACTGAAACAATTTTAAATGATGCTAGGTAGAGTCAGATAATTCCTTTTAAAGTTTGTTAAATTATTAAGAAAATGAAAAGATTCCTCTCGTCTGACGTATAAATACGCCATACTGGAAGCATCTATTCTGTACTTGTGCTACACTAAGCACTACGTTGTGATATGTTGAGAATAAGACAAACAGGAAGCTCCCCGATGCCTGAAAAAGCCATAAGCCTAGAACAAGCACGCCCTGTCTTTAATGCCTTGCCTTTTCCTGTTTTTATTAGCACGTTTGGGGATCTCACGTCCCCTGTCTTCGTCAACGATGCCCTCTTGCCTTTCGCCACAGGTGAAGATGAAAGCACCCCTGTTGCGGAAGACATTTCGCTCGAAAAGCTATTTACGCTCGACAATTCAGGCGGCAAAAAGCAACGCCAATGGGCAAGCCTCTTACAAGAAAATCTACCCCTTGCCGTCACCTGCAGGTCTCTTAAAAACGAACGCTATAAAATATCGCTAGACGCCCTCACCCTAGACGGCAAACCCTATGTGCTAGGCGTGATTAGCCTCTTTCAAGAAGATGTCGCACTCACCCAAGCCCACCACGACTTCGTTTCGATTATGTCGCACGAGTTTCGCACACCGTTGACCAGCATCCGAGGCTTTGCGGATACCATGCTTCACTACGGCACCAAACTTGCACCCGAACAACAAACTCGGTTCATCAAAATCATCCGTGACCAGTCGGATAGATTGTCTCGCATGGTGGAAAATATCTTGATTATTTCCAAGCTCGGGCAGGAACAGAAAAAACCGCAGGCTCGCCCTGTTTTGTTGAGTGATTTGGTTTCTAAAGTCAACGGAGCCTTGCAAGGTAAAGGCGTGAATGTCGAAAAACGCTTTGTTTTTAAAGACATTGACACGACCGAAAGCCTGTGGGCAGAACCCGATAGCCTAGAACAAGTCCTGCTTAATTTAATGGACAATGCTGTGAAGTATTCCCCCGAAATTAAGACGATTACCGTTTCCGCCGAACCTTTTAGTGAAGACCCTAAACGTTTTGTCAAGATTGTGGTAGCCGATGAAGGCGATGGCATCAATGAAGAACAGCTCACCAAGCTCTTTAGCAAGTTTTACCGCACCGCCAACCACATGACGCAACAGGTCGAAGGCTCAGGCTTGGGCTTGTATATCACCAAAACGATTGTGCAACGCATGGGCGGACAAATCGGCGTGGAAAGTGAAGTGGGTAAAGGGTCTCGCTTTTGGTTTACTGTGCCGTTTAATACCCTTGAAATGCAAAATCAGTACCGCAAGAGCATTTTGCTAAGTGGTGAAGCGGCGGACGACGACGACTTCTAACGCACACGAGATGCCACACCTGCTCGTATCAAAAAATATCTGTATCCCTCATTCTATTTAATAGGAAAAACCCTCTGTGACCACGATTCAGCACTTTCAAAAACTTCAAGAATTGTTGGTATTAACCCCTTTTACCTTCCATGAAGTACATGACGATGCCTTACCTTCGGCGGCTAGTTTTGAAGTGCTAGAAGAACATGCCAATGACGATGAAGCCCACGCCCAATGGGGTAGCTATCACCGTTATTTGCACACCTTTACTACTGGCATTCAAGGGGACGACGTGATTGCCGTGCGTTTGCTACATCCTGCTTCAATGGAAGCCTTGCGTTCGCTGTATTTTCAAACCCTGCCTGATGCCGTTTTAATCGATGCACCTGGGTACCACTTGCTTGAAGCGGTGTCTCAAAGCACGGATGAAGACTTTGTCGAACGCATGAGTCCGTTGTTTAATCCAGAAATGGAAGAGGTGTTGTCTCCTTTAGAAATGACTCGGCATATTCGCCAATGGTCTGTCAATGAAGGCTTTCGTACGGTTATTTTGAACCTAAGTCACGGTGAAGTGGAAGAAGAACGGATTCAATCGCTGGTGCAAGGGGCGGATGAACTCTTGGACACGGGCATGTCCAGCGAAGAGCTGTGTATTCGGGTCTTGTCGCATATTCGTCGCCACTTGGATCAATATCAATCGCCGTTGACACGCCAGCCCAATGGCGAATTGTTAGACCGTATGTTTAGCCGTCGCATTCGGCAAGGCTTGGGCGTTCAAGTGCAGCGTTCTTACGAAGAACTGGCGGAAAATGAAGCGGCTCACACCTTGCATGAAGAATCGCCTAACCACATTAGCCAACAACATTGGGCGGTAGCAGTCTTTTACTTGGATTCGCTCAATACCTACGGCTTGCTTTATGGGCAGGAAGCGAAAATGAAAGTCGTGCAACATTGTGCCGCCGTTCTCGCCCAAATGCTTCATGTGCCTGATTGGGTCTTTCATATTGAAGAAAATACCTTTGTCGTCTTGTCGACCCCCGAGCGGTTGGAGCGGATTCTGCCGATTGTGATGAAACGGCTCGATGCCAGCTGTGGGCATTTCCTCTCGCCTGATGATTTAGCCCGAGGCTTCTTTATTTGGAAGCAGGACTCTTTGTTTACCCGTATTCCTTCTTTACGCGTGGGGGCAGGGGTCTTGTACACGAATGTCACGCCCTTTCATCATTTAACGCCTGTTATTTCTAAAGGCTTGCAGTTGGCGTTAAAAGCTTTAGCTCAAATTCCGTCGCATGAAAGTGCCACCTTAAGCGATCGATTTTTATTTTCAACCCCTGAAGAAGGGGCAGGGGCGTCGTATGCCACGCAAGGCAAAGCGGCTCCTTATGTCATTGTGATTGAACCTGATGCCGCTCTTGCTTTTTTGCTGGAGCAAACCATTAGCATGAACGGCATTGATGTCGACGTCATGCCCAGTGTGGCGGATGCCTTGCTGGCGATTAAACAGCGAATGCCTGCAGCGATGGTGGTGGATCCTTACATGGATGCGTCGAGCAAGGCATCGAAAGAGCGCGAAGTCAGCCCTTGGGAGGCCTTACGTCGTTTGAAGGAAGTGGCTCCGCATACGGTGTTTTTGGCGACGTGTAATCACGACGATGTGGAAAATGCCTTGATTCATGGGGCGCAAGCCTTTTTGCCCAAGCCGTATAAATTGCTTCCACTTTTGTCTTGGCTGGATTATGTTTTGAAGGTAAAATTAGGGTAAGCTTTCTACAGAAAGCTCTGTGAAAGTAGTTTACGTCATTGCGAGCGTAGCGTGGCAATCTGTAAAGACTCCGCAGGTGGGGGAACAGATTGCTTCGTTGCAACGCAATGACGGTGTGTTTTTTGAGTTTTATAGAATCTTCTATAACGGCTTGGTAACGTTTTGTAACAATCGTTTTTTCACAACGCACTATTTTTGCTTGAAGGGGCTTTAAGCTCGTGAGCGTTCTACACTGAACTTTATTTAACGAAAGGTTTTTTATGTTGATTCATTCTCTATCCTCAACCCGTTTTACCACCCCCCAGCAAGAGTGTGCAAAAGCAAGCAATCATCGTGAAGGCTTAAGATTTGACGATGAGGCAATAGCAAGGTCTAAGGATGTCTTGAAGATAATGGAGAGTCCTAATTACAGAAAGTTAATGGGAGATTCCCCTAAGGATACTCTTCTTGCGTGGCTTCGTAAATTATATCATAACACAGACACTCATAATTTTTCTGTTGATATTATTCCACTTAAAAGCCATAGCAACATAATACTCATTTTTCGTAGAAAAACAGGCTTAGAAAACACACCAGAAGGGTTTTTACAATTTACCCAAGAGGATTCTAAAATCTTTAAAGGGGAAGATGTGCTTCGTGTTGAAATACCGTTTGTTGCGACAGGTGACGAGATACAACAAAAATTTTCTGATGCTCTAGAGGCTATGTTTAAATATGAAACAGCTGTACAAATAGAGACATGGAGAAAAGCCTCTCTGAAAGCTCATGAAGATTTCATTACCTCCAAAGGCTTACACCCCTATTTCGAGGAGTGCCTGCAACGTAATCACAGGCTGATGCAGAAATGTCTAAATAGAATATTCGGTGGCAATTTTGGAGGTCGTAATTAACATAAGAAGATACATAAAAACAGGTACAGTTTTCTAGTAAGGGTAAAGAGAAAGTTTGTTTTTTTGTAGGGTCCCCTTAATTAAGGCATTCGCTTTTTTTTATCGCTGTGTGTGAGATGAGAAGACATTAAAAATGTGATTGAATCCGCCGTATGTTTAGCGTATAGTTTTTGTGGTTATTGATACGATATAAGGACGCTCCCCCATGTTTACGAATCCACACGCCCTTAACGCCCAAGCCCTAGATCTCATTATTGAAGACAGCCAAGTCTTCACCCCCAACCGACTCGAACAGGTCGACGTGGGTGTCTTAGACGGTAAAATTGTCGCTATTGAGCCG
>CANGYO010000073.1 GCA_947458095.1 Vampirovibrionales bacterium
AAAGAGTTTTCCGTACAGTAGACTAGACGAGGAGCCTAGATTATTTTGTGAAGAAGTGTAGATAGACCTACATGACTGAACAAAATAATCGTAGCGACAAAGTATAGACACTGTAGGGGAAATTATTTAAAATACTATATTGTTCAGGGACGAACAATTTAATCAACTTAATCAACTTAACCAACTTAACCAACTTAACCAACTTAACCAACTTAGAGAGAGAGACCTAATGAACAATCCAACGACTTTTTCACCGTTTAATTTTACCCCCTTTCGTTATGGGCAACCCCAAACGCAAGCTCCCTATCAATATTTCCAACCAAATCCTAAGCCACAAACACCCAAGCGGAATGGAACCTTCAATACTAGAAATGCAATGAATCCTACTTCTTTGCCGTCCAACAATGTTATGAACCCATGGATGTCAATGTTTACCTCATTGGACAGAAAAACAAGTAACACAATGCCTCGCACAAATAATATGCCGGCTCTCTTTGGAAGAGCCGTCACAAGTGGGTTTGGCTCTTTACCAGCAGAAGCATCGACGGCAACAAATACACCAAACATGGTTAATAATGACTTTGCCTTGCCTCTTTTTGGTGGTGGAATTGTTACAGGTTCTACAATACCTACTACAACCTCTACGGTTAATAATACTAATACCTTGCCTCTTTTTGGTGGTGGAATTGTTACAGGTTCTACAATACCTACTACAACCTCTACGGTTAATAATACTAATACCTTGCCCATTTTTGGCGATGTAAGTACGACTAGTACCACAAACTCATCTCCCGTTGTGAATAACGAACTAGAAGCAATTACGGGTCTACTTATCAAAGCACTGGCTGATTCTAAAGCTGAAACCGCAAAAGCACTGGCTAATGCACAAATTGCGGCTGAAAAAGCCGCTGCGGATGCTGAAACCGCTCAAACCAAAGCGGATGCTGAAAAAGCCAACCTCGAAAAAGCACTGGCTGATTCTAAAGGAGAGACGACCAAAGCCGTTAGCGATGCAAAAATCGCTGCCGATAAAGCCGCTGCGGATGCTGAAACCGCTCAAGCGAAAGCGGATGCTGAAAAAGCTCTCCTCGAAAAAGCACTGGCTGATTCTAAAGCTGAAACAGCAAAAGCCATTGCTGATGCACAAATCGCGGCCGATAAATTTGCTGCTGAAAAAGCAACTCTTGAAAAAGATCTTAGTCTTGCACAAAATGCGGCCGATAAAGCGGCTGCGGATGCTCAAATCGCTCAAACGAAAGCAGATGCTGAAAAGGCTAACCTCGAAAAAGCACTGGCTGATTCTAAAGGAGAGACGACCCAAGCCGTTAGCGATGCACAAATCGCGGCCGATAAAGCCGCTGCGGACGCTAAAACCGCTCAAGCGAAAGCGGATGCTGAAAAAGCAACGTTAGAAAATAAACTGACGGAAGTACTCGCTTTAGTTCCACCCATCGCAGCCGATCAAAGATCTGGTTACTGGGGAGACCCTCACGTACTGGATGCTGAAAGTGCGAATAATGATTTCATTGTCACAGGGGCGGGTACTTACAGTCTATTAAAAGACAAAAACATTGATCTTTCCGCTGAGCATAAACTATACGACGGTTGGGGCATTGAGGTAACCAACCAAGTTAACCTTGCTTTGGGTGCTTCTAACTTTGTTTACAACGCCTATGGCAACCCCACACTCGCTGGGGTGGAACTTGTAAAAGATCAAGCGGTTACCTTGCCTGACGGTTCAACGGTGACGTGGAACGGCACGAATAAAGTAACCGTCACAAACGCCAATAATGGCGAATACAACTTGGATATGACTGTTCAAACGTGGGGTGATGTCAAGTACTTAGATACCTACGTCAACAGCACCACCAAAGGTGTTTTTTCAGACGGCATTCTGCCCACAGGTATTTTAGGCGAAGGCTTTGATAAGGATAACGAAGTTCGTACCAAGCTCAACTTCGGCATTGACACCTATAAGGTTTCCTAAGCGTTTCAATTTAAGCATCGCTTTTTAAGTAAAAATCTGTTACAGTAGTGGGCATGGACACGTTCTATTCCCACTACTTTGATTATGCCGCCACCACCCCTGTGCATCCTGAGGTGTTAGACGCCATGCTCCCTTTCTTGGGGCAACACTTCGCTAATGCCCATAGTCCGCATCAAGCAGGGCAAGACGCTAAAAAAGCGGTGGAAGTCGCACGGCAACAAATTGCCGATTACCTACAAGTCACACCAGCAGAACTCATCTTCACCAGTGGAGGCACTGAAAGCAACAATATCGGCATTATGGGTGTGATGCGAGCCTTAAAAGCCCAAGGCGATACCCGTGGGCTGATTGTCTCTTCGGTTGAACATAGTGCGGTGCTTGAAGCCGCTCGGTACTTGGCACACTATGAAGGCATCCCTTTAAGGGAGGTGGCCCCCAATAAGCAGGGGGTTATTTCAACAGACGCTTTGGAAGCCGCACTAAAAACCCATCCCACGGCATTGGTGTCGATTATGCACGCCAATAACGAAACAGGGGCGTTGAATGATATTCAAAGCTTGTCTAAATTGACGCATACCTATCAAGCCTTTTTTCATACGGATGCCGTTCAAAGCCTCGGGAAAGTTTCACTTGATTTAACCAACACCTTGCCCCATGTAGATTATCTGACTGCAACGGCTCACAAGATTTATGGATCTAAGGGCGTGGGGCTTTTCTTTATGCGATCGACCGCCCCTAAGCCTCATCCTGTCATTATTGGTGGGGGGCAAGAAAACGGCTTTCGAGGGGGGACGCTCAATACGCCTGCGATCGTCGGTTTTGGTAAAGCGGTGGAACTTTTACAGACGCATGAAGACGAACGTCAAGCTCACTTGAAGGGTTTAACCACCTTTCTCATCCAAGGGATTCAAGCCCTCAATACAAGTGGTGCAAGTGCTGGCAAGATTCATTTCAACACCCCTTTAGAAGAAGACGCTCGTGTGTGTGGGATTGTAAACCTTTCTGTAGAAGGCGTAGCAGGTGAGAAAATGGTGATGCAGTTAGACATGCACAACATCTGCGTTTCAAGCGGTTCGGCGTGCCATGCGGACAAAATCACCCCAAGTCATGTCGTGTTAGCACAATGTGGGGATGAAGCCTTAGCCTTGTCAACCTTACGCATTAGCTTGGGGCAGTTTAGCACGCAAGACGACGTAGAAGCTTTGCTCAAAACGCTGGAAAATCGCTTGGCTCGTTGGCATCAATCTAGCTAGTTGGTTTGAAGAACTTTTGCTTTAAACGAAGCACGACTTCACCCACTTCGCTAATGCCTAAGAGATGACACGCCCCCACATAGAAGGCTCCACCCACACCCAATGTAAGTAAACTAAGCCATACCGCTTTGGCAAAGGCGAACGATTGCATCGCTACAGGCAAGTCACCAAAGCTATGTTGGGCGACATAGAGCATCCCCAGCATCGGCACAGATGCCAGCGTCAACTTGACTAAGGTGACCACTAACGCTTTTACAGGCAACTGCTTAAAATGCTGACGATGCAACAAAATCGACAAGGTGACCAAATTAAAGACGGTAATCAAGGTAATCGACGCCGTAATGCCTGCCACGCCCATTTTGAGCTTAACGATGAAAATGTAATTCATCACCGCTTTTAAGGCAATGGCGATTAAGCCCACCAACATAGGCGTTTTAGAGTCTTGATAAGCGTAAAAGACTCGAGTGACGGTGTCTCGAGCGAAATAGGGGATAATCTGCAAGCTTTGCCACGCAATGGCAACCGCAAGCAGGCTGGCGTCATCACCACCAAAATTACCATGCGAAAACAGCGATTCAATAAAGGGTAAGGGAGCCAAGCCCAAAATCAGCATCATCGGCAAGGACAAAAACCACAAGCCCCCGATGCCTTTGACCAACAGCGAGGCGAGTCCATCTGGGTTTTTAGCGTTCACCAGTTCTACCAAGCGAGGAAACAACGGCACCAATAAGGCGGTTTGTAAAACGCCTAAGGGTAGTTGGATCAAACGGTTTGAAAACACCACTGCCGACCACGCCCCTTCAGGCAAATCGGCGACAAAGAACATATCCACATAAATCATCAACTGCCCCATGGTGGAACCCAAAACGGCGGGCCAAAGCAATTGATACCATGCTTTGGCTTCAGGCGACTGCCATTCCTTCAAGCGAGGCATAAAAGAAAAGCCCTTGCCGAAAAACTCAGGCAATTGTAAAACCCATTGTAAAACCGCTCCCAATAAAGATGCCCATGCCAGCACTAGCCCTGTTTCATCCGCACCAAACAGCACGAGAGCCAGCATCATCACCACGCTCATCACCACAGGCGACAAAGCAGGCCAGACGTATACATGAAGCATGTTTAAGGCGCCGTACAAAAAACCCACCAAGCCCCCAATCAAAATAATCGGTGACATGATTTGCAGTTGTTGACTGGCTAAATCCACCAGTTCAGGTTTGGCGCCATTGCCCAAAATCAGCGACATAATCGGGTGAGCAAACACGTAAACCAGCACACTCAAAATCGCAAAAACCAGCCCTGTGAGTGTCGTTAATGTGCTGGCGAGTTGCTTGGCTCGTTCAGACGGCACGAGCTTGTCCTGCGGATTCTTTTCAAGCAAGGCGGTAAAAATACTGACGGTTGCCGTATGAAACGGCCCACCCAAGCCCCCGAGCAAAATCAGCGAAAATTGAGGCAATTGAAAGGCGGCGAAATACGCATCACTCATCAAGCTAAAGCCGTAATGCTGAGCAATCATCACATCTCGAGCAAAACCAGCAAGTTTCGACAGGAGCAACAAAATCGCCATGAATCCTGCGGCTTTTAGCAGGCTCCCTTGGGCTTTGGGGGTTGTGGAAGAAGGTGAAGCATCCGCCATTAGGGGGTTCCCATTTCTTTCAAGAACTCTTCCACATAAGCGATTTCATCGGCACGGTTTTGGACTTGCCCTGTAATACGAGCCATCCGCAAGCGTTTCAAGCATCTTCCAATACTTTCACCCTTTGCTAGACCTAAATCAATCAAGTCATCCCCTGTGAGTTCAGGTTTTAAATTTCGCCAACGCTTCAAGTAACGGGTCAACGGTTCTAGCCACGCTTTGGCGTTAGCTTGCTGTAAAACATAGGCGATTAAAGCAATGGATTCATAGGCGTCAAAGGCATGACAGAGTTGTAAGGCAGACGCATCTAAATCAAGGGCTTTAAGGGGTTGGGCGTCTAAAAGCTTGTTATAATCAAGTAGAATATCCTTACAAGCCCGTGTAAGTTCAAGGCGAATCATTAATTTTTGACTCAATGCCACCTGCCCACGAAGTGGTGCTAACACATAACACAAATAAATGTACCACAAGGCACGTTCGTTGCAGGTATCAGGATCCAAGGGGTCGCAGTACGGCGATTCGATTTGAAAGACGTCTTGCAAGTTATTCTGCACATCGCCCCAAAGCTGTTGCAATTGCACAAAACTTTCCGCAATCGCACGCCGTTCTTCAAAACTTAAATGCAGGGGTTGCGGGGTCTCTGTGGCGTCTAAAGCGGTCATCATAAAGAGTTTGATGCCTTGCATGCCAAAAAACTGATTAAATAAGTCGTGCTTGAGTTTAGAAGGAGGCAACGACATCCACTCTTTGAGCGATTCCTTGATTCTGGCACCGCCCCCCTTGTAGCAGGTCAAATGCAAGGCGCCCAAAGCTTCTTGCATCAACCATTGGGCTTGAGGCGAAAGCTGAAAGTTGAGGCGATTGGCAAACTTAAACGCCCTTAAAATGCGAGAAGGGTCTTCAAAGAAGGTGGAGCCTGTCAACACATGGATGCGTCGTGCTTCTAAGTCTTGCAAGCCGTTGACGTAATCGTACAACATGCCGACATCATGAACGGAAAGCCCTAGCGTATTGATACTAAAATCTCGACGGCGAATGTCTTCATATAACGGCACGCCTCGTTTAATGACCGTCGGCAATGCCCCACAATACGGATAGACTTCTTGCCTGGTGGATGCCATATCCAACATAACCAAGTCTTTGTATTGCAGTTTTGCCGTGCCGAACTCGGCATAGACTTCTTCAATGCGAAAGTTGCGTGATTGAGAATCCACCGCTTGAGCCGCCTTGTCGCCTTGCCCTTCCACCGTAATATCCACGTCACGAATCAACATCTTGCGGTCTTCGGTGAGGATGAGATCCCGAGCGACGCCTCCGATGAGGTAACCTTGCAATTGAAAGCGTTTAAATAAAGACTGCAGTTCATACAAAGCGGCAATAAACTTCACAGGAAACAACACACTCAATTGCTGTTTCATATCAAATTCGTGCTTATGATGCGATTCTTTCAAGTACGTTTCATTCAAAAGAAGGGCGGGGAAAATATCTTGCACGAAACTTTGGGTCGGTTGGTACGGCACGCTAATGACCTTGACGGACAAATGCCCCAGTTGCATCGACACCATACGTTCCACATCGGCACGAAACACGACGAAGAGAAAGCCGTCTTTAAGAAAACTTTCGGCAGAGCTTACAGAGCTAAGATCCACAGGGGCAGAAAAGAAGGCGGTCGCTTCGGCTTGAAAGCGAAGCAAGGTGTCTTCAATAGACGTTTGAGCGTCAAGCGTCCATGGGGCGACTTGGACGAGGGACGGCTTCTTTTTCTTGGGGATGTCGGGGTTAGGCATGTAAACTCACTATTTTTTATTACTAGGAAGCTCCACGAAAGTCTCAAAAGCCTCTTACCCCTCCCCTTTAAGGGGAGGGTTGGGGTGGGGAGTAGATGTAAACACTGGGTTTTAGGCATCCCCCCCTTTCCCTAGCCCTCTCCTCAAGGAGAGGGAACAGGAATTTCGCAGAGCTTTCTATAAAGCTTTTCTATTCTATCAGAAAAAAAGTGAGTAGGGTAAATAAAGGTTTTGACGCATCTTAGGCGTTTTCTGTAAACAATTATTACAAAAATATAATTTTAGGGTTTAAGTATCCTTTATTTAGATAACACAGACTAGGCTCATGTTATACGGCTTTAAACCTAAATTTTGTGCCATGTTTTACGCACCTTCACAACATAAACACTTTTTTGACGTTGTATTTCCTTCTCGTCTAAGGCAATACACAAGAGTCCAACGAAAGGACGACACCTTTTGACATCGGCACATAAGCCCGTCCAGCTTATGACGACACAGATTTTTATTACATAGGACATTTAATTTAATCAAATTAGAGAAAAGAAACGAGGATATACAATGAGCTACAATATGAGTCAACCCAAAGTCTATGCACCAAACCCTTGGAGCAATCTAAGCCAAACAGGTGCTAACAACTATGTTTTGGTTCAACCTGGCAAAAATGCGTGGATTAACCAAAACAGTACAGGTGGATGGCAGTCCAGAATTGACAGCTACGGCAAAAACACAAGTGGCATCCAAACGGGTGGTCACAATCTAATTGCCAATAGTTACAACGGTGGAAATACCAATTTCGATCAAAGCTATGCCAACCAACAGTTTGCTAACATTTATGGCGGAAACTTCAACGTCAGCCAAAAATACGGCGACTTCGGTCAAGGTAACTTCTACGGTGGACAAGGTAACTTCAATACCGATTATATCAACAATTCCAACGCTTGGTTTGCCGGCAGTCAGTTTAACGCCAACCAAAACCGTGGTTTTTACGCCAGCACGTTTGCTGACAATAGCACGGGTAACATCAACCACATTGGCAACCAATACTCTAACGTGCAGAACACGAATGGTACGGTCAATTCCAATCAGGTCAGTGGTTATGCGAACTACGCCAGCAACGGACCTAACGCCAACGGTAATTACAACCAAGAAGCCAACTTCAACAACTTTGGTAACTTTGGTGGAAACGTCAACAATACCCAAAATGGTTTTGCGTCTACCGCTTACAATGTTCGCGGAACAGGTACCTTTAACCAATATGGGGGTGCCTTTGGTACTGCTGTAAACGGCGCTCAAGCCACAGGTTCTTTCACGCAAGCGAACTTATACAACAATGGCTATAACGCCAGTGCAGCAGGGGCTTTATTTAACCAAACAGGTTATAAAAACGCCTTAGTGACTTACCCCGGATCCAACACAGAAGCTTACCAAAAAGGTAGCATCAACGACATCTGGAGCTATGGTCAATCCTTAACAGGCACGCAAAACGGTTCAAAAAACACGGCATTGATCTAGTTCACCTTATGATTTTTTTCAAAACCCCCTCTCACTACGTGAGAGGGGGTTTTTGTATGTTTTGTGATTTTTCGCTCCGTTTAACGCTGGTGCTTGGGGGTCTTTGTGCCGCCAAACCGCCATAATGGCGGTCTACATTATAGCTTGCCTATAAATGGGGTGATTACTCAAAACCCCCAAAGGCGGTTCAAGGAGGGGGAAGGAAGGACGCATTGCGTTTCTC
>CANGYO010000074.1 GCA_947458095.1 Vampirovibrionales bacterium
ATAGTGTTTTAAAGATTTTTCCGTACAGTAGGCTAGACGAGGAGCCTAGATTATTTTGTGAAGAAGTGTAGATAGACCTACATGACTGAACAAAATAATTGTAGCGACAAAGTATAGGCACTGTAGGGGAAATTATTTAAAATACTATATAAGCCAAAGTCAAATGAAAGTACACCGCAAAAACAATCCCTAAAATGCCACCCACCAAAACTTCAAAAGGTGTATGCCCCAACAGCTCACGAAGACGTTCAGGCACATGACCTGTTTCATGGGTGTAAATATCCTGCGTCATTTTGTTAAGAATTCCAGCCATGCGTCCCGCTGAACGACGTACGCCTGCTGCATCGTACATCACCACAAGAGCAATACCCACGGCAACCGCAAATATAGTGGAAGAAAACCCATCAACCATGCCAACAGCCGTTGCCAGTGCCGTCATAGATGCACTATGACTAGACGGCATACCGCCTGTTTCCACCAACAAGCGAAAGTTAATGTCTCGCTTGAATAAAATAGAGCCAATGAATTTAAACAATTGTGCCACAAAAGCACTCAATAAACTTGAAACAATGACTTCATACCCTGAATTGTAAAAGCCTTCAGGGACTAGCGATGAAGCATGCGGACTGGATAAAGGCAATACAGGCATAAACAAGGGCTTGGCTCCAATGAATAACACAACATTTACAAGTATACGACAAAAAAACGACAATAGCTAGGGGATTATTCTTCGCCGAGCAAATCTTCCATTTCTTCCATCATTGCGGTGGTACGGTTTAATTCTGCACTTAACTCATCTTCATCGTCCAAGTCTGGCACGGGAATTTCATTCTGTTCAAAGGCCGCTATAAAGAACTCATTCATGCCAATACCCTGTTGAGTGGCGGCTTCCACCAATTCTTGCAAGTTGAATCCAACGTTAATAGCGGTTTGGGCCAACTTGGGATGCAACCCAATGCTACGACAGTAAGCCACCAACTGCGGATCAATCTCAGGGCTGTCATCATCATCTTCTTCTTCTTCGTCGTCCTCATCTTCCATATCAAGACGACTTTTTACGGGAGCGTCTTGCACGGCTTGTGAAGTCTGCCCTAAAGGCGGTTCAGCCTTTGTCATCAACGTCGTTCCATCCGCAATCTGTACAGGAGCCAAAGGCACTTCTTCTTGCCCTAAAGAAGCTAAGGCGTGGGTGTCTTCTTGCCCTGGTACTTTCGTCAGCAATACGCCAAATTTGTCCCCCACGACAACCAATTGACCATACGCAATGGTCGTGTTATTCGTGACCAACTGAATTTCATTATGAAGCAAGTCCCCCACTTCAATCAACAAGCCTTGACTCATATGACGTAATTCTTGAATAGGGATTCGCAAGGGCTTGAATTCGGCGTGGACATCGACATGGAGCTGATCCCACAAAGAGTTTTGGGCTTCAGTGGGGACTTGGGTATGAGGATACATCATAGTCGTGGTACTTTCATTGAATTGTACGGGGGACGTTTTATGGTTTTGATACGGTGAGGGACGAGACGCTATTGAAGGTTCCGCCCAAAGTGCATCGAATTCTTCGAGTTGACTTAAGTCTGCTTGAATCTGAAATGCTTGCAAAATATGACTTTTAGGATATTTTAGTCCTAGTGTGTGGCAGTCACTATGTTCTAACACAATCAAATCGCCTGCTTCAAGCAGTTTAAGTTCACTAATTTTAAGGGTGCTTAAGCCTGCCACAAGGGTCGCTGGGCTAGCAAAAGAAATGCCTTCCTTTTCATTCCACAGAAGCAGGCTTTCCCATGAATGCGTCAGTACAGGCGTCACATCTGTTACCACCGCTTTTAAAGCACTTAAAGGCACCTGAAGCATCAGCTTAGGAACAAAATCGGTACTAGAATCAAAACCACTTTGGGGCGTAAAAACATAGGTCATAAAGCCTTCCATGTGAACAGGACGTTCACTTGAAAGTTCCACCGCTTCAGGGATTAGGGCATTGACGGCATGAGGCACCCATTGCTCCAAAAAATCACGCAGAATAAAAGATTCCAGCGTGGTCAGTTGCGTGGCTCGTTGCATTTTTTGCTTGCGTTCGCCAAAACTAAAGGTTAAAAGTCCTTCATAAAACGCATGATTCGCATAAGCCGTATACGGCATCGCAATAGGATCATAACTGTCGCTCATACGAGGCAAGCTACCAGCCACCGTGAGCAAACCTTCCTTCTGCCATAGCTTGGGGATGCGGTGCCAAACCCCCTGAAATTGCCAGTGACTGTCCAGTCCCCAAAACGCCTGTATGTGGGTTTGAATGATTTGGCAAACGTGAAGCCCCAAATGAGAACAGGCTTGACGTTCTTCATGCGTCAAAGTGAGGGGACTTTGCAAAGCTTCCCCTTCTTCACGTATATGAGATTGTGACTCAAAAAAAGTAAACATAGGCTTTTCCGAAGATTTAGGAACACGCCACCATGTAAGGGTTTTAAGACTTGTTTATAAAAACTCAATCTAAAGATCGACGCATTGTAACGAACTGTTACAAGACAAAAAATTACAAAAAATGCCTTATTCCTTATTATAACTAGCTTTTAGGTATGTTAGCATCTGAATTGTAAAAACATTCTAAAATTTCCACTAGACGAAGGAGCAATTACGATGTTTAATAAGTGTACTTGCAACACATACAGATGCGTTCACTATGATTTGCTGTTGAGTTCTACAGTCTTTCAAATTAGTTTACGACGTGTTTTTCTTCCCCTTACTGGAATTATTGTTTTACAAGTTAAATTTAAAACCGTGATGCCTGATCCTACGCCTCACGGTTTTGTTTTATATAGTATTTTAAATAATTTCCCCTACAGTGTCTATACTTTGTCGCTACGATTATTTTGTTCATACCATTTAAACGATTAAATAGCGTATAGGTGGATTCTAGGAGCCTAGACTCGCAGATGGGTGAAGTGTACAGAGACGTACATAAGCACATCGAGAATCGTAGCGACAACGAAGACGCCAGACGCTATTTAATCGTTTAATTGGTATAAGTCATGTAGGTCTATCTACACTTCTTCACAAAATAATCTAGGCTCCTCGTCTAGCCTACTGTACGGAAAACTCTTTAAAACACTATAGTGTTCAAATTTGATTTATAGATCTGTGAAAGTAGGTTTCGTCATTGCGAGTGTAACAAAGCAATGACAGCGTGTTTTGCTACTTTTGCAGAGCCTTCTATAGACAGACCCATCACGACTGATTAAACGACAAGAGAGTCGCCTGAACGATGCAACTTCGCATACGCCCCATTTTGAGCCAACAACGCTTGATGCGTCCCTGTTTCGACAATCTCGCCGTGATTCATCACCGCAATGAGATCGCAATGCTGAATCGTACTCAGTCGATGGGCAATCACAATCACCGTACGATCACGCATCAACACATCAATCGCCTGCTGAACCATGCGTTCGCTTTCATTGTCTAAGGCAGAAGTCGCTTCATCCAAGACCAAAATCGGGGCGTTTCGGAGTAAGGCTCGTGCAATGGCAAGGCGTTGGCGTTGCCCGCCTGAAAGCAATACCCCACGCTCACCCAAGACAGTATTTAAACCGTCGGGCAACTGATTTTCCACCATGTCTAGCAAATACGCATTGGCTAAGGCTTGCTTGAGTTCGGCTTCTGTGGCGGAAGGCTTAATCAACAACAGGTTGTCTCGCAGGGTGCCGTGAAAGATAAAGTTGTCCTGAAACACGGCACTAATGAGCTGACGAAAAGACGCTTCTTCAATCTCATGGACCGGTGTGCCGTCGATCAAAATAGCCCCTTCGCTAGGGTCGTAGAGCCTTAATAGCAAATGAGCCAAGGTCGATTTCCCACTACCTGAGCCACCCACAAAAGCGACGCTTTGCCCTTTTTTAATGGAAAGATTGAGGCTTTTTAAAACCTTCGGCAAATGCGGGCGGTACTGAAAAGACAGATCCTGAATGTCGATTGCCGTTTCCAAGTGATGCATGGGGACGCTTCCTATAGGCTTGGCTTCAATGGGTCGGTCGATGCGATCAAAGACCCGTTCAAGGGCTAAAAACGCCAAATGAAATTGTGTGGAAGAATTGCCCAAGCTTTTAATGGGCGTGTAAAGCAAAATAAGCGACGTGATAAAGGCGGCGAATCCGCCAGCGGTGAGTGTGCCGTCTTGAATGAGAATCGAGCCGTAATACAAAACAAGCCCAATACCTAAGCCAGCAATGGTGTGCATGAGAGGCGTTAAAATCCCTGAAATTTGAGCCATACGGATGCTGACCTTCCGCACCACTTTAAGGGCTTGGCTCAATAAACCCAGCTGATGAGACTGCAACTGAAACAGTTTAATCACACGGTTGCCTTGCAAGGCTTCAATATAAGGAATCGCAAGCTGTGTGCTGGCATTGAGGCTTTGTTCACTGACACGCTTGAGATATTTACGAGAAAACGTAATCGGAATAATAATCGTGCCTAAAACCCCTAAGGCAATCAACGCCAATTGAGGCGACAAACCAAGTAAAGTCAAGGCAAGCCCTGCAACACTAAAAAAGCGAATCGTGGCAGTTTTGAAAATATCAGTTAAACCAGCGGTTGCCGTGTCGGAATCCCCACAAAAATGGGAGATGACTTCTCCGCTTGAAGAGCCGTCGTACCAAGCGGATTCATAATTCAGCAATTTGGCGAATAAATCTTGCTTGAGTCGCTGGCTCACATCCACACGCACCACAGAGTTTGCCACGGTTGCCGTATAGTTGAAAATCCCTTGCACAATCGTAAAAAGCACAATACCGAGCGGGATATAAATGGCTTTTTCCATAAGGTTAATTTGAGCCAGCACGGGTTCATAAGGCTTCAACACGCTCAAAAAAGGCGTAACCCAGGCAGGCAAAGACTGCAAAACTTCAAGCAGATTTTTATGCTCAAAGATCGTGTCCATAAACAACTTGATGGCAAGGGGCATCATGGCATCCAACAAGCCCACCATAATGGCACAACCCATAGCAAGGAAAAACAAGGGCAACGAAGGTGCCACATAAGGCCATAAACGCTTATAGTCTTTCATCAGTATAAAAGAAGTTTTAAGCCCAACCAAGAGTTTTTGAAGCATAGGTTTATCTAAAGTGTTTGTCCCCCAAGCAGATGTTAGAACCACGAGCGGCATGCACGAGGTCGCTGTCTTGCTTGACGAAATTATATTCACTAATCGCTTGTTCCAAAGGAACGGCAATCACGGTGTTATTGTGGTAAGACGCCATTTTGCCAAAGTCGCCTGAAAGCACCAATTCAGCGGCTTTCACCCCAAATTGAGTCGATAAAATACGGTCGTACGCACAAGGCGTTCCACCGCGTTGTAAGTGACCCAAAATCATCACACGACTGTCAACATCCAAGCGTTTTTTAAGCTCTTCATTCAACTGATGCCCCACGCCTCCGTAAAGGACGTTGGCATAACCGACTTCGGTGGATGCTTTACTGACGACATCGCCGTCTTTGGCTTTCGCCCCTTCGGCGATTACCACAATGGCAAAGCCTTCTCGTTCCATTTGCGATTTGATTTTAGCCGCTACACCGTCCACACTGTATGGGATTTCAGGGATGAGGGCAACATCCGCTCCGCCAGCAATGGCGGCTGAAAGGGCGATCCAGCCTGCGTGACGTCCCATGACTTCCAAGATCATCAAGCGGTTATGAGACGAAGCGGTCGTCACCAAGCGATCCACGGCTTCGGTGGCGATTTCAACAGCGGTTTGAAAGCCAAAGGTGACATCGGTTGCGGAAAGGTCGTTGTCAATGGTTTTGGGGACGCCCACCATATTGATGCCTCGTTGTTGGAGCTTGTAGGCAATATCCATAGAGCCTTCTCCGCCAATGGAAATGACGGCTTCTACGCCCAATTTGTCGAGGCGTTCTTTCATGTCTTCCACACGATCTTCGGTGTGCCAGCTACCGTCGGCATCGACGACAGGCCACGCAAGGGGGCCGCCTTTGTTGGTGGTTTTGAGGATCGTACCGCCACGAATATGAATGCCACTGACCGCCGCATCGTCTAGGAGCATCACTTCCATGGGGTCTTTCAAAACGCCGTTAAAGGCTTCCATGCTTCCCAAAACTTCCCATTCTTCTTCATGGTCAAAACGCTTGACAATGGCACGAATAACGGCGTTTAATCCTGGGCAGTCTCCACCGCCTGTGGCGACCAGTACTCGACGTTTTTGCACGGGCAAATCTCCTCAACGGGTTAAATCTGACGAATTAGACCTCTTTTTGGGCGAGCCTAATTTCTATATCCCCTATTTGAACACAGACAAAACAATAAGGCAATGCTCCACACGTTAAAAGAGGGGGCGTTTGTTTTTATTCGGCGGAAGCCTTTGCTGGTTGAGGTGAAACAGGGCTTCGTTGTAATTTTTAGACACGTCATAACCCCAGCCGTAAACAGATTCGCTTGAAGGCATCGCCAACCCAGCACTAGAGAATAAATGAAATCATGACACAAGAGTAGTAAAAAATAACTTAATGTCTTGGTGTATATCTTCAGGTTTAAAAGTTTTCAATAACTCTTCAGTTGTAAAAGATATTTGGTATTTCGTTTGAATCTCTTTTGATATAGCTTTTAATACTTCTTTGCCAGGAGCAAGAGACAATTTGTTTTCTAAGGTTCCCCATTGATTCTTTACCAATTTTCGAGCCTCTTCATTACATTTCTTGACTTCCCAACCTCTTTCTTTGTCCTTAAACTTCCCCGAAAAACAATCTATAATTTCTTGTTTGAATGTATCTAATTGTTCAACAATCATTGTATTAATAATATTTTCATCTAATGGAATTGAAAGTTTTCGTTTCCGTAGAAGTCTTAAAAGTACTTTGGCATTTATAAAATAATTTTCCAATTCATGATAATTCCATACTGTCAAAATCACATTAGAATCCGAATGTTTTTGATAATCCTCAAGGTCATCATAGTCTTTATCTAAAACACAATACACTTTCATTTTCATATTATTAGCCGAAGTAGTTGCTAGGAGTTCTAAAGATTTGTATTGACTCTTAGTGTTAAGTTCATGAATCGGAATCTCTGACCAAAATTGGCTAAATTGAGATTTTCTAGGATACAAAATACTAAAAAGAATTCCTAAATACTTTTCATCACTGATACCTTCACAAAATAGCATTTTTCCCTGATTTGTATATTTTGTTAACTGTAAATTACCTTTATAACCAAGGGTTTCGTATACTTTTTGTATGGTCTCTTCTTTATTAGCAAAGAAAGATTTTTTGTTTTCTTTTGATACTATAATGATATGGGACGGTGGGGTACTTAATATGAACTCTTGGGAATGACTAGCAATGATTATCTGTTTTCCCGTTTCACTTAGTAGTTGATATAATTTATTTTGAAGATCAGCATGAAGATAAACATCTGGTTCGTCAATAACTAGAATTGGAGCGTCCTCGTTTTCAAATATAAACCATATTATTTGAAACCACATTTGGAGACCGTGTCCCATAACGCCAATTTCTGCATAAAAGTTATTTTCTCTGATGAAAAATTTAATCTCCCTATCTTCTTCAGATAGATCTTTTTCACTAAATGTTATTCCTGACCAATATTGATTAATAAGTTGAGTAAACTTTTCAAATGGTTGAGCAAGGCTAGGTGAGCTTTTGTAATTTAATAATTTGTTTCTAAAATGCATTGATGTAACTGGTAAGTACTTTGAATTATTAACATAATCTTCATCTAAAATTCTTTCTTCTTGATTAAGAGGTCCGATTTGAGGTAAAGTCGCCATTAACGGAAGTGTAGGTTCTTTAGTTTTTTTAGAAATAACTCTATCGTCGGTATCTCTCAAGACTGCAAAAACTTCTTTAGTTGAGGGATTGAAAAACATTTCCATAGAGGAGCCATTGTCAAAACAAACCTTGGAATAAGGAAGTTCATCCTCTGAATACCTATAGCCAAGAGTTTCTGGAAATTTGATAAGTTTTTCGATTCTTTGTAATATACCTCTTGTATTTTTGTTGGGTCTGGTAAACTTTAGAGAGGATTTTTCCTCAATTCCTTTAACAGAATAGCATAGATATTTTGAGATCTCAAATTAAATCGCCACTCACATTCTTTCAAATGCAAATAGAACGTTTGGTCACTTAATCCATTGAATTGAGCAAGC
>CANGYO010000075.1 GCA_947458095.1 Vampirovibrionales bacterium
CGAATCGTGCGAGGATCTGCCCCTGAAAGGGTGATCGCCGTCGGCACAATCCCGTAGGATTCGATTGCGTTGGCTTCTTGCAACAATTGATTAACGCTTGTGCTGTTGGTTAAATTGCCTTGTTCAATGTTCAAACCAAATTCCTGATTATACTTCGGGCTAGAGCGAAGCCAGTAATCATTGGCGGTTTGTGCAGGTTGTAAGGCACCAAAAACCATGGTGGTGTGTCCTTTGTCTTGAAAATTGGGTTTGTTTGCTGGATTGTTCTACGCTTCTAAAATGAGAGCATGTCTCAAAAGCATAAAACCAGATGAGGCGTGTTCTTGTGCTAGCGGTCGCTTAATGCTAGAATAGGCATATGTTTTCAATTGCTCAACAGATTTTCATCGAAGTACCCACCCGCCTGATTTTCAGAATCGGGCAAGCGGTGATGATTTATTGCGATGCCCTAAAATGGGTGCCACAAGGACGCATCCGCTGGCAAGCCAGCTTTGAGCAGTCGGCTCGTGTGGGGGTGGAATCCATTCCCATGGTCGTGATTTTAGCCGTCATTGGCGGAGGCGTCCTCTCGCTTCAGTTGTGTCACAACCTTGGCTCTTCAGGGGGAGATGCTTATGTCGGGGCGTTGGTGGCTTTGGCAACGGTGCGAGAAATCGCCCCTATTTTTACGGCATTGGCGTTGACGGCTCGTAACGGCACGGCGATTGCGAGTGAGTTGGCTCATATGAACATTAGCGATCAAGTGGATGCGATGAAGGTTTTACAAGTCTGCCCGAGTCGTTACTTGGTCTTGCCTCGAATCTTGGCGTGTTTGTTGATGACCCCCTTGCTTTCGGTGATTGCGGCGACAACGGCGATTATTAGTGGCATGGTGGTGGCTAAAATGGATGTGGACATGCACTATAGCTTTTTTATGACATCGGTTTACAATTATTTGAAGCCTGCTGACTTGGGGCAGATGATGGTGAAGGGTTTGGTGTTTGGTTTGATTTTGGGTATGGTAAGCGTGCAGTATGGCATGACGGCAAAAGGCGGTTCGCAGGATGTCGGCTTGGCAGCGATGAAAACGGCGGTCTGGGTTTCGGTGACGGTGTTACTGGCGGACTTGGGTTTGACGTGGATCTTCAGAACATTGTCGGCGGCTTCCGTATTCTAAGATACAACGACTAATGGAGCCTATCAAAGAAAAAACTTGTCATCATTAAGGTATGATGAAAAATGCCTTCCAGCTCCCCGAGTCTTTCACGTTTAGCCCCCTTCCCACGAAGGAGGCTCCAGCGTCTTCGATTTTTGAGGGATCTGCCAAGCTAAGCAAACCCCTCACCAAAACGTTAAATCTACTCGACACCCAAACCACCGACGGACTCTCGGTGCATTTACAATCCCCAGCCCTAAAGCGTCGCTATTGGCAACGTCAGCACGCCAAAGAATATGACCGTCTCAACGCCCTTGCCCCCCACGCCGACTGGATTCGCCAAACGCTAGACGCTCGTGGATGCCATAGCTTGAAAAATAGTTTTGACAGGGATATGATCCACCTTGAACAGCTTCGCACCATGTATGCTCGTTTGCAAGAGCAGGAAGAACGCTTATTGAATCCCTTTGAAACATGGTTATTTCAGCAAGAACGTGCTTTTCAAAATCAGTTGAATGCCGTGCGTTTGGGCTTTGAAAACGCCTTTTCTTCGCTGGTGAGCCGTGGTGAAACGGGGGTGGATGTGCAAGGGCAACGCCTGTTGCAACAGTGGGTATTTCAATTGTGCCAACGTAACAGGCAAAAGGGTTTGTCGCCTGATCTCGTGCAGGATGTCTATATCTTGCAACAGCGTTAAACGACTTAAGGATTTTTGGTGTATCATGGTGAGGTTACGTTTAAATAAGATGATTTGCCCTTGATTCACGGATTTCCCCCCCCCGATGTCTTTAGTCTTTCATTTGGGACGCTCAGTGGGCATTTGCCCCTTTCCTTTCGTACCTTAAATGTGGCACAGTTGGTTCATCTCTTTGATCACGCCTTGCGGTTTAAGTCGCCTCAACATTTTGATGAGCAACTGGCTCGTCCGCTTTTAATGAAGCAGTACCAACCCACGCTCAACGCTCGGCAAGACCGCCATTTTCTCAAGGAATGCCCTGTGCTTTGGGTGCAGTATGCCCTGTATTCCTTGATTGAAGCTAGTTTGCCCTACATGGAAGACCACGACTTAATCGCCCGATGCCATGCCTTGAGCCTTTTGCTTGAACGCCAACGTTTTTCCCAGTGGGACGCTTCATTTGTGGAAGGTTATTGGATCGCTTCAACGCTTGAGTTTAGCGATGCCATGGTCAAGCATCCTGATGGCGTTACCCATCTTTCACAGCTGGAAGATGTGTTGGATTTGGGCTTACCCCCTTGCCCTTTAGAAGAGCATAAAGCAACGCCTTTAGCATATGCCTTGCACTTGGGGATACTCGCTCCGTGGGGGCGTTTGTGCCATTATTTTCGGGTTCATGCGGACTTGTATCATCGATTTGGGAATCCTCAATTTAAGGAAGTCCCCCAAGCAATCGCCTTGGCGGATGCCTTTTTTGCAGATGAAAACACAAACCTTTTAACACAGCCGATCCACACGCTGGTGCTGGTGGAAGGCATGACCGAAGAAGTCTTATTGCCTGCGTTGCTCAACATTGCAGGGGCTTCACACGGCATTCGTGTGCAAAGTTGTGGGGGCAAAACCGCCATGTTAAGCCACTATCAACGCATTCGCCCATGGTTTAGCGGACGAATCCGCTTGGTGCTAGACGCCGATGCCACCGACATCGACACGCCCTTGCAAAAAAGCCTGCATCCGCAAGATGCCTTGTACCTCATTCCGCAAGGGGCGATTGAAGATTGCTATGAACTGCCCCTGTTTTTAAATGCCTTGAATCAAGTCAGGCAAGGCTTTTTGCCCCTTAGTGCGGAAGACTTTCAAGCGTGGTGTGCGACGCAGAAAGTGTCTAAACGCAGTCGATCTCAAGTGTATCATCGATTTTGGGTGGCTCATGGCTTAGAAGGCTTTGACAAGACGTTTTTAGCCCATCGCATTGCGGATGCTTTAAAGCGAGACAGTCAAGCCCTTGAAAAATTACCGAAGGGTTTGCTCGCATTGCTTGATTTTGTGCTAAAATAAAGAAAGCACTTATAGAAAAAGTCCTATTTGGCGAACATTTTCTATAAGTTCTACATACTAGTGAATTGTAGGATGTTGCCTAATCATGCCCAAGCCCAAAAGCAGTGCCAGCTCTCCCAAAACCAAGACGGCATCCCCTAAAAAAGACGTGTCTAAAGCTTCTGTAAAAACAGCGGAAAAGCCTGTTTCAGCGTCGAAATCAACAAAAAAAGTGGTTGAAAAAGCCCCTGCCAAAGTTGCCAACGCTTCAGTGAAAGAAAGTGGCAAAGCCAGCACCAAAACCACCGTACAAGCCAAAGATGCCAAAAAATCGACGGCAAAAACACCAGCGGTTAAAGCCAGCCCTAAAACGGAAGCGGTCAAGGCGTCTCCTGCCAAAGCGGTCAAAAGCAAAACAGCCAAGCCTAAAGTGATTTTGCCTGCTGAAAGCGTCAAAGTCACCGTGCTTAAAGAATTGAAAGAACAGTTGAGCCAAGCAGGCTTGATCGGTATGGGTCGCCCTCCTCGAGTGGTCGTCGCCTTTTCAGGCGGAAGCGATTCCACCGCCTTACTGCACGCCTTGGCTCAATTGCGAGACACCGAAGGGCTAGAAGCCTTAGCCGTTTACTATCATCATAATTGGAGAGGCACACCTGTCCCTGAACTGCCCCGAGTCCACAAAAATTGCCAACGCCTGCGGATTCCCCTCGTGTTTGCTCCGCCTCACCCCGATGAAGAAAAAAGCGAAGTGTCCGCACGCCATTTCCGCTATGAGCGTTTGATTGATGTGGCGACTCAATTTAAAGCCGAAGCGATTTTAACCGCTCATCATCAGGATGATCAAATTGAAACGATTCTTTTTCGCATTTTTAGAGGCACAGGTCCTGACGGCTTAGAAGGCATCCAACGAGCCTTGTTCTTCAAAAAGCAGGGTGAAGACACCCCGAGCCACATCCCGATTTTGCGTCCATTTTTAGGCTTGAGCGAACGAGTGCTTTCGGCGTACACGGAATCGAACGAACTCCTGTTTTTTAAGGATCCGTCTAATACCAATACACGATACGCCCGAAACGCCATTCGTCACAAGCTTTTGCCTGTGATTAAAGCACAATTCCCCACTTACGAAAAAGCGGTCTTGAAATTGTCTCACCTCGTTGAAGGCGATGTCAGCATTTTGGATCACATCACCCACACTCAATGGGATGCCCTTGAGCTAAAGGGCGCCAGCCCCAGCGTCTTTCAATTTGGTGCCAAGCGTTCCACGACTTTGTTTTGTCAGTTGAATGTGCCGTATCAACGCCGTTTGGTGCGTCATTTATTGCAACAATTTAATATCGAAAGTGATTTTGAAGACACGCAACGCCTCATCGGCTTTTTGACGCAGGATTTACACACCTTGCATCTCCATAAAAAGGACAAGCAAGGCGTTCTAAAACAGCCGAAAGCATCGGTGAAAATGTCATTGGGAACGACTAGAGACGGCGATTTGCGTTTCTTGTTGCGGTCGAATTCGGCGTTTTGGATAGAGGTGCATCCCCTACGAGATGACGCCTATCGCAATTTAATTGCTCAAACCGTTTCCGTGCCTTTAAGCGGAGGCGTGGTCACGCTCCCTTGGGATGCAGGGCAAGCCCTTCGTGTGGAACCCTTCCCCAAGCGTGCGGGTATGTTTGACGTTCGCAAGTTGACTTCGGCTAAATCGAAGGATATTTTGGTGAACTTGAGCGATTATGCAGGGCAAAGCGTCGTGTTGCGGACTCGTCAAGCAGGCGATTGGCTTAAGCCTTTGGGCATGAAGGGCAAGCGAATGAAGCTTAAAGCCTTTTTTATCGCCCAGCGGATTCCCCAAGAATTGCGCGCCGAATGGCCTGTAGTAGCGTGTGGCGATGAAGTCTTGTGGGTACCAGGAATTGGCGTAAGCGAAGCGTTGCGGGTGACGATGAAAGTCCCCCCCACCCACACATGGATGTTGGGCGACACCGAAGAAGTCACGCAATTGCGGACGCTTCGTTTCTTGGAAGACCCCACAACATCTATTGCGGAGCAAGAAGAAGCTGCCCTTGAAGCAGAGTTAGAAGACGTTTTAGACGAGTCGTTAGAAGAAGGCTTAGTCGATACGTTAGATGATGACAACGATGGCTTTGATGAAGTCAATCATATCAAAAGTGTTGAGCGTCTCATGCTAGAACATGATTTGGATCCTGATGAGATCGACGTCATTGACTTGGAAGAAGTCTTAGACTTGGATGACGATGAAATCGAAGGGGCTGAATCATGATTAGCGAAACCACGCCCTTAAGCTATGAACACGTCTGTAAAAACTTGGAACTTTACATCGACAAAGCCCAGCTGGATGTCCGCATTCAAGAGTTGGCGATGGCGATAAACGAGCGTTATGCGGGCGTTGAAGAACTCACGATTTTATGCGTGCTAAAAGGCAGTTTCATGTTCGCTAGTGATTTAGTCAAATACCTAAACGTCCCTTGCCAGCTGGAGTTTATTCGCTTGGCAAGCTACGGCGACAGCATGCACAGCAGTGGTGAAGTAAAGTCCGTGAACTTAACCTTGCCTAATTTGGCGGAAAAACACGTTTTGGTGCTAGAAGATATTATCGACACGGGCTTGACCTTGTCGTTTTTGATGAATTACTTGCGAAACTTACATCATACTGAATCTTTAGCCTTGGCGGTTTTGTTAGATAAAGCCGAATGTCGTAAGCCTGAAGCGAAAGACATTATCTGTGATTTTGTGGGCTTTCAAATCGACAATGACTTTGTGGTGGGCTACGGACTCGATTTTGCTGGATACTTCCGCAACTTGCCTGAAATCTATCGTTATATTGGAGCCTAGCTTTAATGAAGGGGCATCCTGATTTTACGGTCGCCATGGTCATTCCCACAGGAGTTGGGGCGAGTCAAGGCGGTTATGGGGGCGATGCCACCGTGTGGATGAATCTGCTGGCGTCTGTTTGCGATACACTGGTGACGCATCCGAATGTGGCGAATGCGGCGGCCTTTCAAGCGTTACCAAGCAACGCCTTGTATGTAGAAGGTTACGGGCTGGATGCCTTTTTTAAGGGCGATTGGGGCTTGCGTCCTGTTTTGGCTCAACGCCTTGGCGTAATTGTGGATGCTGGGCTTGAAGCAGGCATGAAAACGCTCCATTATAATGTCATCAATGCGGTTCAAGCCACTTATGGCGTACCGATTGCGGTGATCGCCGAAAGTACGGAGCCTCTTGATTTAACGTTGTCGCTCACTGAAGCGGGCATTTCGGTGGGATCTTGGCAGAATCCGCAAGCGGTCTTAAGCGTTGCGAAACGGCTGATTGAAACGCATGGCATCACCGCTTTGGCGTTGGTAACTCGCCTAGAAGAACCGCCTGAAAGTGTTTACAAGTCGGGCGTGGGGGTGGATCCCATTGGGGGGCTGGAAGCGATTTTGTCGCATACACTGGTGAACGCCCTCGGCATCCCTGTGGCGAACGCCCCTTGCTTTGATTGGGAAGAGGCGCAACCCCGTCGGGATGCGTTGGTGCATCCCTTTACGGCGTCGGAGTATACGACGGCGAGCTTTTTACCGTGCGTCTTGCGAGGCTTGCATCATGCCCCTGATTTTATTCCCTTGACGGCGGGCTATCCGTATACGGATGTCTTGAGCGTTCACGATCTCAAGGCGGTGGTCTTGCCGTATGATTGCATGGGGGGCGTGCCGTTTTTATCCGCCGTTGAACGAAGCATCCCTGTGATTGCGGTGAAGTCGAACCAAACAGTGTTGGCGTTGACGGCGGAAGCTCTACTGGGTCGTGAAGCGGTGGATCGTCTTGTGGCTCGGGGGCTTTATTTTGAAGCCACGAGCTACGACGAAGCCGTGGGCATCTTGCAACGTTTGAAGCTGGGCTTGTCGGCTCCTGATGCGTTGGGTGTCGCTAGGGTTTGAAGATCTTAAAGCCGAAAGGCCATTTACGTTTTTCATTTTTTACAAAGGTTTTCATAAAACCTCGCAATAGCTTTTCCATGGGATGCATCGAATCTTTCGCACTCACTTCTAAAGAGTTTTCCCATTTCCCTGTAAGTGGGTTATAACCAATTTTATTCCAGAAAGCTGCCAAGCGATCAAAAAAGTCACGTTCTCGCTTAGAACCCGCTTTAACGCTTTCTTGAATTCGGTTAGTGATTCGTCTAACAGGGTGAGGCTTGACAACCTCTCCCTCAACTTTTGGGATTTTCTCAAACTCTACATCAACAGTATCTACCCCTTGCCCTAAGTCTCCCTTCGGCTTAGGTGGAGGATCAGGATCCATGACTTCTACTGGAACGCTTGAGGCATTGATCTTTGCAAGTTGTGCTGATGCTGGTTTGAATGTGGCATCGTGAAAGCGTAATAACCATTTTTCTAACCATGTAAACGCCCGATCTTGTCGATTCATTCCTGCATCAAACGGTTTCTGAACAACGTTTTGTGCGACACAAACTATCGCCGAGCTTGTTCCTTCTGTTGCTATATTCATGCCGTTTTGAAAATCTTTCAAACCATGTTGTAAAAAATTTTCAAGGTGATTTGTAGCACTACGATACAATACTAAGACATTTTCTTTCCCTTCTCCTATTTTTTTATCAAGCTGTTTCCTTCCTGTATTCAAACGATCTTTCACCGATTTTGTGACTTTTTGCACCACGCTTTTTTCAGGAACGGGAGCCTTTTCCACCACCTTGGGTACCACAGGCGTGGGTGGCACAGACGGCGGATTGCTGGGACGGCTTTTCCCAAACAAAAAGTCATGGAATTTTTGAGCCAGCATATAAACCCCCGTCAACCCAACCAGCCCTCCGCCTAGCACAGCAATTCGTTTGGTGGAAGAGAGCCTTTTGCTTACTGTAGAAGCCTCTTTTTCGTTCAATACAGGGCGTGCCG
>CANGYO010000076.1 GCA_947458095.1 Vampirovibrionales bacterium
CGACAACAGGAGGAATGAGAGCTTCAAGACGCTTCCATAACGCATCTTTTACTCTGAAAATCATGGCTTTTTGTGACATGGGTATATACCAAAAATGACGTTAACACCTACATCTTACTATAAATATTATTTCTCGGATAGGCTCTTAAAAAATAAAGCCTTTACAACACAATTAACCAATTGTTACAATGAGCTATCCCAACAACGCCTTCACGGCATCCACAACACCGTCGAGGCTCACGAGTGTGGCGTCTTTCACACGGCGATGTTTGACTTCCACCTTGCCTTCGCCTGCGAACTTGCCCACCGTCACACGAATCGGAAAGCCCATCAAATCGGCATCCTTAAACTTAACGCCCGCCCGCTCATCCCGATCGTCTAGCACGACGTTGTCAGGGTAAACGCTCGCTAAAGCCTTGTACAAGTCTTCTCCCACTTGGGTTTGGGTCGCATCGCTGGTGTTTGCAATAACCACCGTGATTTTGTAGGGAGCAATGGCATCAGGCCAAATAATGCCCCACTCATCGTGATGCTGTTCCACCGCCGTCGCCGCCACCCGAGTCACGCCGATGCCGTAGCATCCCATGGTGGCGTGCTGTTCGCTACCGTCTTCCGCCGTAAACGTGTAACCCATAGGTTCGGTGTACTTGGTGCCGAGCTGGAAAATATTTCCGACTTCAATACCACGACTCACCGCAACAGCCGTGCCACAATCAGGGCAGGCATCCCCTGCTTGAACGGCAAACAAGGCTTGGGCATTCGCTTCCAGCAACGGAGCCACCGTTGCCGACCAGTTAAAGCCCACCGTATGCTCGTCATATTTATTATGAGCAATCACAAAGGATTTCATCCCCAACACCGAAGTATCTACCAAAAATGGGACGACCTCACCGCTATCTAGCACGACTTGAAGGACTTCATTCAACCGCTTTTCAGAGGGTGACGCTTGACGAATGGCATCCTGTAAGTGAGCCACACCCAAGAAGCCTTTAATCGTATTAAAGCGTTCTTTCAATTCTTCAGGAGTCGCCAAGCGAATCTCATACACAGGGTTTTCTTCCGTATGCAAGGCGTTTTTGAGCTTGGTCGATTCCACGTTACGATCCCCACGAATGACCACAATCAACGGGATTTCTTCGTTCACCATATAAAGTAAGTGCTTGCTAATCAACGTCGCTGGAATATCTAGACACTTCATCAACAGCTCAATAGTCGTCGTTTTTTTGGTGGGTAGAATTTTTTCTTCGCTGAAACCGAGCGTCGCACCGTCTAGCGTCGTGCCAGTGAGCAAGCCCCCTTCGGCTTTTTCGACGTTGGCAGCGTATCCGCAATTTGAGCAGTGAATCACATCATTTTCGCCCGATTTCTGCCCATTGGGATCATCCTTCGTCAACATCATAAACTCATGGCTCACATCGCCACCGATCGCCCCTGCATCGGAACGCACCATTTTCGTTTCCAAACCACAACGCTCAAAAATGCGTTTATACACGTCTGCCATCACGTCATATTCTTTTTGCAAGCATTCAGCGTTGGCGTGGAAGCTGTAGGCATCCTTCATAATAAACTCTCGCCCACGCAAGAGCCCAAAACGAGGACGCACTTCGTCCCGAAACTTGGTACCGATTTGATACAAGTTCACAGGCAATTGCCGATACGACTTCAATTCCGCCCCACCCAAAGCGGTGATGACTTCTTCCCCTGTTGGGGCAAAGCACCCTTCACGATCGTGTCTATCTTTAAAGCGGAGCAACTCCTTGCCATACGTCGCCCAACGTCCAGATGCTTCCCACAACGTGGCGGGTTGAACCACGGGCAAAAGCAGTTCTTGGGCATGAGCCGCATTCATTTCTTCACGAATAATTTGTTCAATGTTCATCAAGACACGCCACATCAAGGGCAAGAAATTGTAGACGCCACTAGACACTCGGCGGATATAGCCTGCCCGCAACAAAAGCTGGTGACTGACGACTTCGGCTTCGGCGGGGACGTCTCTTAGGGTGCTGGCAAATAGTCGGGTCATACGCATGGTGGGGGGGTCTCTCAATAATTAGATATCACGATATTCTTTATTATATCGCATAAATCGTTTCTGGCGACACGTCCCCTGCCTGTACGAAATCGACTATACTTTATCAATTGTGCTTTGAAAATGTTTACACTAGGATAAGAACACAATCGCATAAATCGGGAAGTAGCGCAGCTTGGTAGCGCATCTGTTTTGGGAACAGAGGGTCGCAGGTTCGAATCCTGTCTTCCCGATTTTTTGTTTCTCTCCTTCACGGCTTTATTAACCTACATTAACCGAACTAAAAATCTATTTTTTTAGATTTTTCGCCTTATGAAGGGTGTTTTCTTAAAACACAGCACCTTTCCAAAAAAAGAAAAGACTAAAAAACAAAAAGCATGTATACTAATACTATAAGATTTTTTTGTAAAGGACGTGGCTCCTCATGGCTTCACCCAAAGAACGTATTGTCGTGGTTTCTAATCGAGAACCCTATTCCGTCAAATTGACGCTCGACGGCGTGGCTGTTCAGAAAAACGCAGGGGGCTTGGTATCCGCCCTTGAACCCATGGTCAAGCAAAGTAACGGCTTGTGGGTCTGTTGGGAAGGTGAATCGGGTTCCAAAAGCCAGCTCTCTTCCGTGATTAACGGGCTTTCACAATCAGAAGCCGAATCGTGCTTCCCCTTCGCTGTCTTGCCTGTTGCGTTGACGGATGACGAAATCAATCACTATTATAACGGTTATGCCAACCGTGTCTTGTGGCCCTTGTTTCATTATTTGGTGAGTAATTGCGTTTTTTGGGACGAAAAAGCGTGGCCCAGTTACTATAGTGCCAATGAAAAATTTGCCGAAAAAGTCATCGCCCATAGCCAAAGCAACGATCTGATTTGGGTGCATGACTATCACCTCATGCTGGTGCCTAGCATGATTCGTGGGGAAAAGCACCACGCCCGCATCGGGTGGTTTTGCCATATTCCGTTTCCCAACTATGAAATCTATCGCCATTTGCCCAACCGAGTCGAGCTGATTCGTGGCGTTTTGGGTGCCGATTTAGTCGGCTTTCATGTGCCGTCTTATGTCAACCACTTCCTAGAATGCGTGGAGCGTTGCTTGTTGGATGAAGTCGTTGTGGATCGAAGCACCAGCACCGTGACCTATCAAGGGCGTACCATTAAAGTCATTGCTTGCCCCATTAGTATTGATGCCGAACAATTTAACGCCCTAAGCTTGGGTGAAGATGTTTACAAAGATTCCCTTGTCCTTAAAAAGGCGTTTAATGTGGAGTTCATGGGCATCGGCGTGGACAGGCTCGATTACACCAAAGGCATCGTCGAGCGATTTAAGGCGATCGAACTGTTTTTTGACAAGTATCCGCAATACAAAAGCAAAATGACCTTTGTGCAAATTGGGTCGCCCACTCGCACGGATGTCCCCATGTACAAAAAGCTCAAGGACGAGGTCGATCTCACGCTAGGGAGCATCAACAGTCGCTTGGCGGAAGGGGCGTGGGTGCCGATTCAGTATTTTTACCGCAAGTTTACGCATGAACAATTGATGCCGTATTTCGCCGCCAGCGATTACTGCCTGATTACGCCTTTGCGAGACGGCATGAATTTGGTCGCTAAAGAATATTGCTTAACCTGTAAAGACGATTTAGGCGTCTTGATTTTGAGCGAAATGACGGGGGCTTCTGAAGAAATGACCGAAGCCGTCATGGTAAATCCTTACGACTTAGAATCCATGGCGGATGCCATTTACCAAGCGATTACCATGCCTGCCAAAGAACAGCGTGAACGCATGAGTGCCTTGCGTGAACACATTGAAGCCTTTACCGTTTTCGACTGGGTGGATCAATTTATAAAGGAGTTCCACGACCATGAGCGTCTTAACTGTGAAGCCGTCCTTTCCTAATCACCTCATGGTCGAAACACTGATTCAACAGCTTCAAGCAGGGCATCACCTGGCGGTTATGCTCGATTATGACGGCACACTCACGCCGATTGTGTCTCGCCCTGAAGAGGCTCAATTGGATACGGAAGGCTTGCAAACGCTGGTGGATTTAGCTACGCATCCGCAAATTCGTTTGGCGTTAATTAGCGGTCGTTCCGTTGAACAATTGCAAGGCTTTATTCACAGTATTTTGCCACAACCTATATTGCTCGCTGGTTTGCACGGTGGGCAAGTCTGGGATGCTCTCAACAATCAATGCCTCGCTGAACCCGATGAAAATCTCGTCAATCTAAAGGCTCAATTTTTGCAGGATGTTTATAATCATATTCTCACCAAATATGGTGAACTTCCTCAAGGCATTACCTTTGAAGAAAAGGGCTATTCCTTTGCGTTGCATTACCGCTTGGCGGATGAGACAACTGGCTTAGATGTGCATCAGATTTTTCAAAATGCTTTTGATTTAGATGCCATTGTTCACAACGCCTTTCGCATTCAAGCAGGGCATAGCGTGATTGAAATTGTACCAAAGCCTTTTAATAAGGGTGAAGGCGTCCGTTTTTGCGTGGATTATTGGCAGAAGCAAGACCCCAAAGCTCGTTTATTTCCTGTTTTTGCTGGCGATGACAAAACCGATGAAGTGGGACTTAAAGCCACGCTAGCACTGGGCGGAGCAGGCATCGCTGTTGGGGTTGATCCGCAAGAGATGCTGGCACTTAAGCACGAAGAGCAGGAAGCTCTCTGGGTATTGAAAGATCCAGCCGAAATGCAAAGCGTTTTAAAGGCTTTGGTTCAAGCGTTGCCATCTATAGAAAACGCTTCAAACGCCCTGTCCCCTCTCCTTGAGGAGAGGGCTAGGGAGAGGGGGGGATCTTGAGAACCTCTTCTCTACATCTACTCCCCAACCCTCCCCTTAAAGGGGAGGGGGTAAAGTCATTAAAGGAAACACCATGTCTGACGCTCCAGTAAAACAAGCCAAACTTTCTTCGGATGAAGCGTATCGTCAAGCAGGGGTAGATTTAGAACGTGCGAAAGATGTCGTGGAAATTGCCAAAACAGCGACGCAAAAAAGCCAGCGTCCCGATATAACACTCGGGGGCATTGGTGGTTTTTCAGGCGCTTTTCGCATCCCAAAAGGGTATGAGTCGCCGATATTACTTGCTGCTACAGATGGCGTCGGCACCAAGCTAGAATTGGCTCAACAGTTGGGCAAGCACGACGGCATCGGCATTGATTTGGTGGCAATGAGCGTCAACGATTTGCTCACCCAAGGCGGAGAACCCTTGGTATTCCTCGATTATTTCGCCACGGACAAAATCCAAGCCGATGTCCTCGCAACGATCTTAGATAGCATAGCTAGCGGATGTGCGGAATCAAACTGTGCCTTAGTCGGTGGTGAAACGGCTGAAATGCCTGGATTTTACGCCAAAAACCAGTACGATTTAGCTGGTTTTGCCGTCGGGGTGGTGGAAGAAGCACGGCTTTTGCCTCGCCCTGAAACCATGCAAGCGGGAGATGTGTTGCTTGGTATTGCCTCAAGTGGCGCTCATGCCAACGGCTATTCACTCATTCGCAAGATTCTCAAAGATGCGAACATTACCAGTGATGTTCCGCTAGAAAATAGTGAAGCGTCTTTATATGAAGCCTTGTTAGCACCGACTCGTTTGTATGTGAAGCCCGTTTTAGACTTACTGAAATCGCAGGCTTCCGCCATAAAAGGCATGGTGCATGTTACAGGTGGCGGTTTTCAGGACAATATCCCTCGTATTTTGCCGACCCACTTAAAAGCCGTTGTCGATGTGTCTAGCTGGAGCTTGCCTCCTGTGTTTGCTTGGCTCGCCAAGCACGGCAATTTAGATGCCTTGACGATTTTGCATACCTTTAACGCAGGCATTGGCTTTGTTTTGTGCGTTTCAGCGGAAGAGGCGGATACGGTTCAAGCTCGCCTTTCGGCGATTCTTGAGAGTGAAACGGTGTATCGCTTGGGGATTGTACAAGAAAAAGAGCCTGACGAGTCCGCTATTTCATTTTTAGGGCTGGCGTCTTTTACTTTAAATGAATGAATGGCGTGTTAGCCTATTCTAGAAGCCTAATGTTTTTTGTGCGGGCGTATAGTACAGAACTACATAAAGAAGAAAATAATCGTAGCGACAAAGTATAAACACTGTACAGGAAATTATCAATTAGGCTATATAAATTAGAGGTTCAAAACATGCTAGACGTTCTCATCATCGGTGCAGGGGCTTCAGGATGCTTCACCGCACTACGACTCAAAGAAGAAGACCCCAGCCTAAAAGTCGCCATCCTCGAACGGCAAAGCCACGCCTTGCAAAAAGTCAAAGTCTCAGGCGGCGGACGCTGTAACGTCACCCAGGATTCCGAAGACGTCGCCTACCTGCTAAAACACTACCCACGCCAACATAAGCAAGTCAAAGGGCAACTCAAAGCCTTTAGCCCCAACGATATGCGACTATGGCTCAAGCACCATTTTGTCGAAACCGTCGCCGAAGCGGACGGTCGGGTCTTCCCCAAAAGCAACGACTCGCAAGAAATCATCGAGGTGTTTTTGAATGAGCTGAAACGCTACAACGTCCCCATTCACTACAATGAATCCGCTGTTTCGGCGGAGCGAAATGCTGGTGAAGATGCCTTTCACGTCGTGACGCAAACAGGCAATGACTTTCACGCCAAACGCTTGGTTTTGTCGACAGGCTCGCAAGAACAGGGCTACAGGCTCGCCGAATCGCTAGGTTTGCCGTTGACGCCCTTGGTGCCTTCCCTGTTTACCTTTTGCGTGAAAGACGATCGCTTGCACGCCTGTGCTGGCGTGAGCCTAGACGCCGTTGAACTCACCTTGAATATACCCCACATCGCCAAGCCCTTTAAGCAAAATGGGGCGTTTTTATTGACACATTGGGGCGTGAGTGGGCCTGCCGTTTTGAAACTTTCTGCACAATCGGCTGTTGAGCTATATGCGTCCAAGTACAAGGCGACGCTCTTTGTCGATGCCCTGCCTACGCAGACGCAAGACGTCACACGCCTTGCTCTGCTTGGCGTTCAGGCGGAAAATCACAAGCGAGACGTGAAAAACATTAAGCCCCACGAAGCCCTGCCGTGGCGATATTGGGAATTGATTTTAGAGCAGTTGAACATTCCGCTCGACAAAAAGTGGTGTGACGTGTCGAAAAAGGAGCTAAACCAGCTCGTGGAAGGGATTCATCACTTGGCTTTGGCGGTGGACGGCAAGGGCGTCTTCAAGGAAGAGTTCGTGACTGCTGGCGGTGTGGATGCGGACGGCTTGCATTTGCAGACCCTAGAAGCCAAGCACCACGCCCATTTGTATGTGGTAGGTGAATTGCTTAATGTGGACGGGATGACAGGAGGCTTTAATTTCCAGCACTGTTGGGCATCGGCGAATGCGGCGGCGGTGGCGATTAGCTCATCGTTTTAGGGACAGACGGTTTTTTCTCTAAAGATTCTAAGAACCTATCTTCATGAAAGTTGTATTCTTTTGAACAGAGTACAGCAATGAGATATTTTGACCTGTGTTTCGGCTGAAGACACACTAATCTCATAGTCTTTACTCAAACGTCGTGACCCATTCATCCAACTGAATGTACGTTCTA
>CANGYO010000077.1 GCA_947458095.1 Vampirovibrionales bacterium
AGCGAACACATAGCTGGATGAACCAGTACAGACGGCTTTTGATTCGTTGGGAAAAACAGGACGCACTCTATTTAGGATTTCTCCAACTGGCGTTCTGTTGCCTCATCCTTGAAAGACTACTTTGAATTATTTCTCGGATAGGCTCTTAATATACTGAAGGTACTATCGGTTTCACACAAGAATGGCTAGATCGTTCCAACATAGAGGCTTATCATAAATTCAGAGATGACGCCAAGCGGCTTTCAGAAATGATGGGAGTACCACAGCCATTGGGCTATTCAGAAGGTCTAGAGATTAAAAGGATTATTCAATCTCTTTTCCCAGAAGGGATCCCTGAAAAGGAATATCCTAACTTGCACCGTGTTTACCACGAGATATTTCTACCACTGATTAGTTCAGAAAAAGGCTCTTCATTTTCTGCAAACGCTTAAGCACAAAAAAAGGGACAGGTTTTCATCTGTCCCTTTGAAATATCAAGACGATCACTTATTCTAAAAGAAGGAAATCTCGAAGACGCGAGACGCTATTAAAAGCCTACGGCGTGGAAGCCTGCATCCACATGGATGACTTCGCCTGTGACACCGCTTGAAAGCTCGTCGCACGCTAGGTACAAACCTGTGCCACCGACTTCGTCTTGCGTCACATTACGCTTCATCGGCGTGTGATCTTCCATGTAGCTTAAAATATCGGAAAATCCTGAAATCCCACGAGCCGCTAAGGTCTTAATAGGCCCTGCGGAAATGGCGTTGACTCGAATGTTTTGAGGTCCTAAATCGCTGGCTAAATAACGTACGGACATATCCAAGGCAGCTTTCGCTACACCCATGACGTTGTAGTTCTTCACAACACGCTCGCCACCTAAGTAGGTTAGCGTGATGATACTGCCTCCGCCATTTTTGACGAGCAAGGGCTGGGCATATTTGGCGACAACCGTCAACGAATAGGCGGAAATGTTGTGAGCCAACATAAAGCCGTCACGGCTGGTATCGATGAATCCGCCAGCGAGGTCTTCCTTCTTGGCGAAAGCGACCGAATGCACCACGGTGTGAAGCTTGCCAAATTCAGCGTCAAGCTTGGTGAAAACAGCTTCGACTTGGGCATCATCGGTCACATCACAATCAATGAGTAAAGATCCCGGCATTTCTTCGTCGACGAGCTTTTTCACGTTGTCGAGCAAGCGTTCACCTTGGTAGGTGAAGGCGAGTTTCATGCCTGCATCGTGGAGCTTTTTGGCAATGCCCCATGCGATCGATGTTTTATGGGCGACGCCGAAAATAACGCCTGTTTTACCAGCGAGTAAACCTTGAAATTTGTTGTCTGACATTATAGAATCCTCCTCACAATTAAAAAATGCTTATCTTAAAAATTAGCATGAATACAAAATAACACAAATAGTTTATTTGGCATTTTCTTTGGCGGACTTTTTTTGTACAATACAATCATGAAGAAAAGGACGCATGACCAATGAGCTTAGAAAAAGACTTTCAAACCCTTTGGCAAGCCCTAGAGCCAGAACTCGTTCCTCAATGGGACATGACCGAGCGGTGTTTTTACCTGTCGCACGCCGATTACCCCAGCATTCAAATTTCCGCCCCCAGCGATGCCTTGGCGATGCAGGCGTTCTATCAGGCATTGCAACAATATGTAAATCCTGTTCCCTCTCCTTGAGGAGAGAGCTAGGGAGAGGGGGAGATTTCAAGAATCCAGCATTACATCTACTCCCCACCCCTCCCCTTAAAGGGGAGGGGGTAAAACATCTTTACAATATGTAACAATACATTTGGCAATACCTATGTTAAACTAGGAATGAACGCTCAAACTTACTATAGTCGTTTGTTGAGGAACTCAAAATGTCACAAAATGCTTTGTCTCCCGTTTTAAATACAGCCCCTGCAAACGTCACCCGTGTTGAACACGGGCTAATGGATGTTGCCCATGCCGACAATGCCACTGAAGCCCTGATCATGATCGCCCAAGCCTTGCAGGCTGGCGTTATGGATGATTGGCACGATGAAATTGATGTCAACACGGGCTATATTGTGCTGGCGCCTGCTCAAATTCGCCGTATCGCTAAGTTGTTGGAAGAAGCAGGCAAGCCCTTTGGTGTTTTGTTTAGCCATGTGCCTCAAACGCAGCAATCGGCATTGAGTCAAGGGTTTATGGTGCGTGAAAACCCCGTGATTCGTCCGCCACGGCAAGTGGTGATTCAAGAAACCTTGTCGCTTCAGATCCCTGAAAACACGCCTGCTCCCCAAGCGAATGCCTTCGCTCAAGCCATTTTGGAAGATTCACAGCTCAGCCTCATAGACAAAGACACGCCTTTAGAAGATGTGGGCGTGCCTGCTTTGGAAGTTCAAGCCGTGGAAGTGAAAGGGCTTTATGAGTGTGAAGCTCTTGAGCAGGCGTCGTTTCCTGAAGAGCAAGGGACGTGTTTTGCGGACAGTCAACATACGGCTCATGCGGATTTGCCGACGAAAATCATTAAAGGCAACTTACGTTCGGGGCGTTTTGAACAGTACGGTGGGCATTTGGTGATTGTGGGCGATGTGCATACAGGGGCGGAAATCCGTGTGCAAGGGGATGTCTTGGTGTGGGGCGAGTTGAGAGGCTTGGTTCACGCAGGCTTCAAAGGCAGTCGAGACGCAGAAGTGCGTGCTTTGAAGTTGGACGCCGTTCAGATTCGCATTGCGGATATTATGGCTCGTCGACCCGATCGTCACACGCAGTTACCCACAGCTCAAGAGCCTTGGAAGGCACCACAGGGAAGCTTTTACCCTGAAATCGCTCGTGTGATAGATGGTGAGATTCAGCTTTATACCACCCGCCGTCATGCAAACTAGGGTGTTATAGTATTTTCTATATAAAATGTTCTATTGCCTCTTCGTTGTCGCTACGATTTTTTTGTTCTGTTATGTTAGGTCAGCCTACACGCCCTCACAAAAAAATCTAGGCTCCTAGAATAGTCTAATAGCTCATTTCATCTATAGAAGACTCTGCGAAAGTCCCATTCGGCGAATCTTCTGTGTCAAAACAAGCCGTTTTTTCGTTGTGTACGTCTGTGTACACGCCTCAAAAGCCGTTTGTTTTTCCTTGAATCTTCATCCGACTTGAACTTTCGCAGAGCCTTCTATAAAACACTATATGACGAATAAATTGATCCTTTATCCCTCATGATAGGTAGATTTGGACACTTTAAGGAATACAGGCGAACTTATACCATTTAAACGACTGAATAGCGACTAGGTGGATTCTAGGAGCCTAGACTCGCAGATGGGTGAAGTGTACACAAACGTACATAAGCACATCGAGAATCGTAGCGACAACGAAGACGCCAGACGCTATTTAATCGTTTAATTGGTATTAAGGGAACTCGTTAGGAGTTGGTGTTATCCCCACCTTTATTGAAGCATCAACTGCATGAATGAAGATAACGCCTTTTTACAGAAACTCTCCACCTGACTCGTTATACTATAGGTAATATACTCCTATATGTGATAGCCAACGAAATGGGGAGCCTCCACATTGACGACATCTCATTCATCTGAAGACGCCAATCTAAACGCTTTCTCTAAAGATTTAGACAGCTCTCTTGCTGTTGAAGCACCCACATCGCCTGTGGTGCCTCGTTCCAATTCAATTCGTAAGGCGGTCATGGCAGGGGGTTCCGCCAAAGCTGCTTCTGAAGTTACCACCATTCAAGGTATTGCTTCAGGCAAGGCGAAAAAAGAAGCGGGCTACTTAATGGTGTCAACGCCTCAAAGTATTGCCACACAAGAAAAAGAAGTGAAAGACAAGGCCAAAACCAAGGCTGAAACTGAACTACTCATTCATGATTTGTGGCTAAAATACGCCAAAGATCGTTCCAATAAACGTATTCGAGACAAACTCGTTTTACACTATTTGCACTTGGTGAAGCATACGGTGAACCGCTTGCCCTTAAGCTTGCCCAATAGCGTCAGTCAAGACGATATTATTAGTTACGGCACCATGGGTTTATTGGACGCCATTAAACGCTTTGAACCTGAACGGGGCTGGAAATTTGAAACCTTTGCCGTCAACCGCATTCGAGGAGAAGTCATCGACCAATTGCGTGTGCAAGACTGGGTGCCTCGTGGGGTACGTAAACGCAATAAAAAACTCATTGAAACGATGAAAGCATTAGAAGAACGATTATTGCGTACACCGACCGACGAAGAAATGGCGAGTGCCTTAGAAGTCACGGTGGCTCGTTACCATGCCATGCTAACGGAATCAACCGTGTTGGTGCTTTCTTTAGATGAAACATTGGGATCTGATAAAGATTCTAATATGAGTCTTATTGACACGGTGGCAGACAAGTCCACCCCGCCAGATGGTTCCCTTGAAGAAGGAGATGTTCAGAAGCACTTGGCTGAAGCCATCAATCAATTACCTGAACGTGAAAAATTACTCATTGCCCTTTATTATCAAGAACATTTAACCTTAAGTGAAATCGGTAATTTACTGAGTATATCAGAATCTCGGGTCTGTCAACTTCATGCCCAAGCCATCATGCGTTTACGTTATAAGCTGTCTAATTTAGACGACTAGACACTGGATTAAAAGAAGAGCCTTCTATGAAACTTGATTTTAACAATATCAAACATTCGATTTCAACGTTTTCAGTGTATCTCAATCGAAACACCGATTTTCAACAAAACCCTTTGGATTTGATTACTGCCTTCAATAATCTACCCATTGCCATGATGATTTTTGATGGACAAGGACATATTTTATTTTACAACGCCACCTGTTCTAGCCTATTTGGTTTAGATGACTTAGAAAGCAAAGAGCAGGTGGATCGGATTGAACGCATTACAGAACTTCCGTTTTATTTGAATGAACTTAAGCACATCATTCAGGCCCGCATTCTTCGATTTCCTGATGAGATTCATGCCTCTCCTGTCGAACGAGAGTCACTTAAAATTCACTTTCCTAAAGGAGATAAGGAAAGCACCATCGGTTTTTCGATCCGTTCAGAATCCGTGGAAGGTGGATCTCTTAATAGTCGAGTATGGGTTTTAATCGCCAGTGATATTAGTCGCCATAAACAATTGGATCCTGAAGAAGCTCAACGTTTAGAAGAATTACAACGTTCACAAAAATTTTCAGCCATTACCAAGCAGGTGACGACCTTTGCGCTACATATTTTTAAGCATTTATTTGCCATTAGTCAGCACACCCATTTATTAAGCACTCAGCAAGATCAATTACTAAAACGCTTGCAAGATGCCACCCCCATTTCTTCTGAAGAACAACAGGACTTTGCCCTTCAGTTTAAAAAATCGCAACGACACTTAAAACATTTAGATTCAAGCATTCAAAACGCACATAATCTCTTTAAAAACTTGGAAAAACTCAATCAACCCATTTTGTTGAAATTGGCTCCTGTCAATCTCAATATCTCCTTACGTGCTTGGGTTCGTGAATGGGAAAAAGAAGGCTTCATTCCTGAAGGGATTCACTTGCAAGTCGATACATCCCTTGAAGTGCCGAAAATCTTGGCAGATGCTCAAGAACTCAAACGAATTATTAAAGCCTTGCTGCAAAACAGTTTGGAAGCAACAGCGTCCAATGAAACGGTTGAAATTAAACTGTATTTGGGACTTGAACTCCACAATAAAAAAGATTATGTGGCTATCCATGTTGTAGACAACGGCAAAGGGCTTTCAGAAGAGGCTCAAGAAGCGTTATTGGATCCTTTCTTCACCACAAAGCCGAATCAATTGCTTGGCTTAGGTTTGCCGTATTCCTTTAAACTCATTGAAGCCCATAAAGGGCAGTTTAATGTAGAATCAAACTTAGCACAAGGGACTCACATCACCTTAAGGTTTCAACCCTTAGAAGGGTTGTCTCATTAAAAGTCTTTTAAAACTTCCCCTTTAAATACCTTAATTTTTAGATTCATTTTCGACCCACACGTTTATTTATAGGCATAATAGACATTATACTTTATCTTAGATCGTTACGACACAAAAGGATTCACCGCCATGAAATCATTGCTTTGGATAGAACAAAATCAACATATTCTTCACGCCTTAGAATCAGTCATTGAATCCGCCCAAGATCGTTTTGAAGAACCTATACAAACCCGCTTTGTTGGCACTTTTTCGGATGCTGAAAATGCCCTAAAGGAGTCTCCCGCAAGCTACATTATTGTGGATCCGACCCTGCTTACTCAGGCGAGTGATTCACTTTTAGAAACCTTTAAATCCAGCACCTTAATTTTTTACACGCATTTAAATGCGAATGAGTTTATGCCTTTAGCTCGGCGTTATAAGAGTACCCATGTCTTGCTTAAAGAACTGCCTTTTGACAGCTTTAAATTGGTGGATCAACTCAAACGATGCTTGTTTAGCCATGCCTATACTTCGATTTGGGGGCTGGCGCAGGGTCAAAGTGAAACGCACGTTTTAAAAAATAGTGACGACATGTTTAATGTGATGAGTCGCATTGAAGGCTTGCTTGAAAACGTCTTAAGTCTTGAAGCTCGTATGGAACTTTGCACACCTTTAATGGAAGCCATTACCAATGCTGTGTATCATGCCCCCAAACGCTCTAGGCTAAGCCAAGAAGACAAGTATCGTAAGGGTGAACATATTGATGCCTTAGATTCTCATGAAGCGGTAGAAGTCAGTATTCATATCAATGACACATGGGTAGCCGTTTCGATTAAAGACTTTCAAGGTACTTTAACTGTTGACGATATTCTAAATAGTATTTGTAAAAACTTTACGCAAGAAGCCTTGTATGATGAAAACGGTCGTGGCTTTTTTCTCATGTATTGCTTAATGGATGAGCTTCAAATCACACTGGAACCTGAACGTTCTTGCGAAATTATTTTATTAAAATCTCGATTGGACAATGCCCCTGCAAACGTCTCCAATGAAGCCATTTTTTCGATCGATGATGAAGGCAGCATTCGCAATAAGCCATTGATTATTAACGTTTTAAAGCCTGAAGCTTTGTTGGCTTAGTCTAAACGCTTTTAAAAATTTTTCAGATCAAAACAAAACCCTTCAAGTTCGACCTGAAGGGTGATTTGATTTAAAAATCAGTATTGAGATAGAGAATTTTTGAACAGGGGAGACAATTAAAATTTTGAACGATAAAAGAGGGGGACTAGCAACGAAAGGCGACATACGTTAAACAGCAGAGCCTAAAGAGGGAGGGACAAACAAATCGGTTTTTGAGGGTTGAACAGGGGAGACAATTAAAATTTTGAACGATAAAGTAGGGGGACTAGCAACGAAAGGCGACATACGCTAAACAGCAGAGCCTAAAGAGGGAGGGACAAACAAATCGGTTTTTGAGGGTTGAACAGGGGAGACAATTAGAACCCATCTTCATGAAAATGGATAATGGTGTATAATTAGGTATTGTTTGTCAAGAGAGTCTTTTACAATGCCTTATCCCAGCGATATAGTATTTTAAATAATTAACCAACATTAGCTAGGGTTGTTTGGAAGTACTGAGCAATAGCTTCTTGTAAGAACATACCCCCTTGTACTAAGGTCGTTAAATGCCATTTTAATACCGCCCACCAGCCCTCAATCGGG
>CANGYO010000078.1 GCA_947458095.1 Vampirovibrionales bacterium
CGACAACAGGAGGAATGAGAGCTTCAAGACGCTTCCATAACGCATCTTTTACTCTGAAAATCATGGCTTTTTGTGACATGGGTATATACCAAAAATGACGTTAACACCTACATCTTACTATAAATATTATTTCTCGGATAGGCTCTTAATAAAGGAAAAATAATTAAGATTGTTTTTTAATTGTTACAAAAGTAAACAAATCATATATTTTAGAACACGATCCACCAAAACGAAAGCGAAAAAGCCCACGCTAATTTGACCGTTTAAGGTAAAAAAGGCTTGATTCACACGACTTAAGTCATCCGCCTTAACCAAGCGATGCTCACGAATAAGCAGTATTCCCATTAGTGCCGTGGCGAAACAAAAGCCCCAACCCACAAAACCATAAACCGAATGACTGTATTGCCACGCAAAAACCAGCAAAAAAAGCATAGATCCTACGTGCATCCAACGGCTAAGGGTCAACGCCGTTTCGATGCCCACTTGAGCAGGCAGGCTAAACAAGCCTTGCGAACGATCAAAGTCCGTGTCTTGGCAGGCGTAAATGACATCAAAGCCCATGACCCACAACGCCACCGAAGCCCCAAATAAAACGGGCAAACCGCCTTGCCACGCCCCTGTTTGAGCCAGCCATCCGCCAATGGAAGAAGAGCCAAGGGCGAGTCCCAAAACCAAGTGACACAGGCTTGTGAAGCGTTTGGTATACGAATACAGCGTCAATATCAAAACAGCGACAGGCAACAATTGCTTGCAGAGCAAAGGCAATTGCCACACGGCGAAAATCATCAAGCCTAACGCCCCCATTGTGAGTCCCCATGCGTCTGTTTTAGAAACCAAGCCTGCGGGGATTTCTCGTGAGGCGGTGCGAGGGTTGAGGGCATCTAGGTGGGCATCCGCCAAGCGGTTCAAGCCCATGGCGTAGGTGCGACCGCCGACCATCGCCAAGATTACCCATAAAAGCGTGTTCAGCGAAGGGAAGCACGTGGGAAGATTCGCCAGCAATAAAGCCGTCATCGCAAAGGGTAGGGCGAAGATGGTATGTTCTAAACGCACCAAATTGGCGAAGTGCGTGGCTTTTGTTTGGAGACGTAGCAATAAGCTCATGCGGGTGCACTTTCTAAGCCGTGTGTTTTCAAATAGGCGTGAGCCTTCTCAATTCCCACGACGGCATCGTGAGCGGGCAAGCTTCCCACCGTAACCGTCCCCAAGGGAAGCACAGGCAAGACGACTCGCAATTGCCCTGCGTGCAAGACTTTTTTGTCTTTCGCCATAAAGGGGAGTAAATCTTCAGCCGATGGCAATCCAGCAAGGCTTTTCAGCGTGTCATAAGGGAACAAGTGCAAGCTTTCCATTAAAATCAGGATGCGTTTGACGTGAGCATTCCCTAAAACGGCGTCATTGGTGAAAATCGCACAAAGCATGCCAATCGCCACGGCTTCCCCATGCAGGAGCCTGCCGTAGCCATAATACGCTTCATAGGCATGGGCAAAGGTATGCCCCAAGTTCAGACAGACACGCCCACGAGCATCGTTTGCAGGGAAGGATTCCGTTTCATCTCGCATGACGACCGCTGCCTTAATTGCACAGGCTTTGCGGATAAAGGCGTTTTCTTCTAAACGCCAATCGCTTCCTAAACGCTCAAAATCAGCCAGTAAGGACGTGCCTTCGTCGATATGGGCATCTAAGGCGGTGGCTTCAATCAAGGCGTATTTAAAGAGTTCGGCGAGTCCTGCTTGAATTTCTCGAGGGGGGAGCGTCTTTAAGGTGTTGGTGTCGATGCTCACTAAATCAGGTTGCTTGAAGGCGCCGATGCTATTTTTGACGTCGCCAAAATTGACGGCGACTTTGCCTCCGACGGATGAATCCACTTGCGAAAGCAGGGTGGTGGGAACTTGCACAAAGCGTGTGCCTCGGTAGTAGCTAGCCGCCAGAAAGCCTGTCAAATCGCCTACGACGCCTCCGCCTAAGGCGAGAAAGACATCTTTTCGGGTCATGCCTGCTTGCATCGCCTGAGCATAAAGCCCTTCGAGGATTTTTAAATCTTTGGCGACTTCTCCTTGAGGTACAGGGGCTTCAAGCATCTTAAAGTCACTGCCTGCTAAGGCGAGACGAACCTGTTCTAAATAGTCGCTTGGCAAGCCCTTATCATACACAACCATGATTTTGTGGGTGGGGCGGATGCCTGCCTTTTGCAGATCCTGCCCCAGTAACGCCAAGCCTCCTGCTTGAATGAGAATCTCATAAGCGTGAGGGGTGCCGTCTAGTTTTAGTGTCAAGGGATCTTCTTCGGTATGTGGGGTATTCATTTAGACAGGCTCCGTTGAGCTAACGTTTTTTGAGACGCTTGGTAAAAAATACGTCACATAATTATAAAGCCCTTCAATAACGGCTTCTAAGGCGTCTTGAGGCTTTAAGTCCACCGTCTGCACATGGACTTGGGCTTGCTCATAAAACGGCGTACGTTCCGCATAGAGCCGTTTGACCACCATGGACGGATCCTTCACATTGATCAATGGGCGTTCTTTGGGGGAAAACATGACACGATCCAGCAAATCGTTTTCATTCACTTCGATGTAAATCACAATCGCATTGTCTAGTGCTAAATCTAAATTGTCTTGGCGGACTAAGGCGCCTCCGCCAGTGGCGATGACGGTCTGCTCTTGCTTCAAACAATGTGCCAAGCAGTCGCTTTCATACTGACGAAAAGTCGCTTCACCGTCTTCTTGAAAGATGCGAGCGATCTTTTTGTGATGAAAGTGTTCGATGGCATTATCCGTATCCACAAAGCGAAAGCCGAGTACAGATGCCAACTTTCTGCCGAGCGTTGATTTCCCACAACCCATAAAGCCTGTAAACACCAAGCGTGTCAAGGCGGGATGCGTCTTAAGGGCATCGAGGTGGTGCTGGGCTTTTTCAGACAAAGGCAAGGGGGCATCTTGCATGGGGGTATCCTTTTCAGTGGGTTTTGCTTCTTACTTTAAGTATACCACCCACAAAAACGGTTGACACTGCCTAACTAAAAATCTTACGCAGGGTTTCGATCATCGCCCACGTCACCAAAAGCAAATGTAATAAGCGTAAATGCTTATTGTGCAGCTTGGCTTGAGCTTTTGCCCCTAGCCATCCGCCGACAAAGGCAATGGCTGAAATGCCTAAGGCGAGCTTCCACGGTACGACATGGGCTTGCGACTTCCCCAAGACCGTCCCCAAGGACGTTAAAATCACCACGCCTGTGCCTGTAATCATGGCTTGACGCACTGGCATTTTCAAAATTTCCGTCATAAACGGCACAAGAAAGACGGCTCCTCCCATGCCGACGATGCCTGCGAGTCCCCCAATGGCGGTGGAAAACGGCACAATGAGCCACCACTTTTGCCACAGGAGATTAAAATCCGTGATGAATTCGTGAATTTCTTCCACATTTTTGTGAAAGACCACTTGTAAGTATTTCCGCAAGCCTAAGGCTAGAGTCGCCGTTAACGCAATGACTAGAATAACTAAAATCAAGGGTCGTGACCATGTGGCGGAAAAATACGACCCCACACACGCCCCCAAAACGGAAGGCACGCCAAATAAAAGCACCAGCCGTTTTTTCATCGCCTTATTGCGAATATGCACATAGGTGGACGACATGGAACTGGCGAGGGCTTGCACCGCCGCAATGCCTGTGGCGGCTTGAATGCTCACCAAGTCGCCCCCGAGTAAGGCGGGGGGGATAAGGATCAATCCTGGTACCATTTGTAAGCCTCCGCCGATGCCCAAGAGTCCTGATAAAAAGCCGACAATCAAGCCCAAGAGTCCTAAGAAGAGGAGGGCATTCGGCGTAGTGGGATCTTGCAAGACAAGGGCGGTGGTTTCAAAGGGCATGGTTTACTTTCTACAGCTTTATTTACAAAGGGAAGCTTAGTCATCCTGAACGTATGTGAAGGATCTGCCAACATAGGGGAGGAGATGTTTCGTTACACTCAACATGACGTATTTTCTTTTTTAGAAATTAAGATGTTCCTACTTGTCTATCTTACTTAAAAGAAAATCTAATGCCAAGTGATAGCCTGTTAAGCCCAGCCCACAAATGACCCCTGTCGCCACGCCTGACACATACGACTGCTGGCGAAAGGCTTCTCTCGCATGGATGTTGGAAATATGCACTTCCACAATCGGAATGCTCAACATAGCCAAGGCGTCTCGTAGGGCGACACTGGTATGCGTCCAACCGCCGGGGTTGATGATGAGTCCCACGGCTTTCGGCTCGTTAAAAATCGCATGAATGGCGTCGAGCATCTTGGCTTCGTCGTTGTATTGCGCATGCACCAGCGTGGCTTTTTCTTTGGCATTGGCATGGCGAATCAACTGATGTTCCAGCTCAGCCAGCGTGGTTTTGCCGTAAATGTCGGGTTCTCGTAAGCCCAGCATGTTCAAATTGGGCCCATTGAGCAAGTAAATATGTTTCATGACGATTTCGCCTTTCGGGAGGGTTTGGGAGCTTGACTGAAATAAAGCCCCACTTCTTGCAGGTTTAAGCCTTCTCGCTTGAGTTGTTCTTCAATCACCAGCTGAATGAGGTGAGCCTTTGAAAACCCTAGGGCTTCGGCTAGTTTTATAGCGGTTTGAAAGCTAGGCACACGCCGTCCATGCTCATAATCACTCAAGCGTTGTGGCGAACAACCGACTCGTTCAGAAAGTTCGTTTAGGCTCCATTCTTCGGCACGACGGCACACCCTTAACTGTCGCCCGAGTGGCCACGGTGCATCAGGGTCAATGCCTATAGAACGGAAAACGTCTTGATAAGGGATGCTTTCAGAAGAATCATCGGGTTCGGTAATCATGTGGGGTAATCTCCTGTACTTCAATAATTTCATGGGTCTGTTCTTCGTAAATGAGTCGCCATTGTTTGTTGAGTCGGATGGAACGCTGTCCTTTTCGTTCGCCTTGTAAGGGTTCGTCATGAAAGGATTTATACTGAAGTCGCATGAATAAACGTCCCACGCGTTCCATTTTCTCGATCCAAAAAGCGATACGTTCTTGAATATGAACGGGGGCTTTTTTAAATTGCTTTTCCGCTCGTTTTGTAAATCTAATCAAAAATCTACTCCTTATCGGATGATAATTCTAGTATAACAAAGTAAGCCGACTATTTCAACCCCTTATCGGAGTAGTTTTACAACAATTCTAAAAACGTCCCCTGACGTTGCCAGTCGCCTGATCGAAAGCTCCACAGCATATCGGGATGCGTGTCCGTCGCCATCGCCAGCCGTTCGAGGCGTCTCACCCCAGCGTGACGCAACTGCAATTCATTGACAAACGGCACATCCGCATGAAACTTCGTGGGATGATGCGTCGATTGTCGATACCAAAGCCCTTGGCTTTCCCACGGCAAAGACGCTTGCAATTCTGCCAAGACATCGGCGTCGATTTCAAAGCCGTCTAAGGATAAAGCAGGGGCAATCACCGCAATGAGTTGAGACCGATCGGCTCCTGCATTCGCCAAGACATCTACCATTTTAGGCGCCAAGCCTAAAGCCGTAGACTTCCAACCGCAATGCACGACCGCCCCTTGATGAATATCGGGGGCATACAAAATTACAGGCGTGCAATCGGCACTAAAGACCACCGCAGGGCTATGAGGTTGGTCGACAAGAATGGCATCGACGTTACCGTGTTGTGCTTGGCTGACGGCGAAGTAGTCGGCACCATGCACTTGGGTAGGAAAAGCGAGTTTTTCGCTTGTCATACCAAAAGCCTGAAGCCATGCGTGTCGATGCTCGTCTAAAAGCGACGCATCCGCTTCTACACCTGCGACGAAATCGGGCTTGGTGGAAAAGCCGTAACGCAGACGATGTGCATACGCATTCAGTAAAACGGATTCGATTCGCTTAGAAACGGTTGTCATCACAAAAAACCTTATAGATAAGAGGTGACCCGTTGGCGGATGTAATCCCCCACGGCTTTTGGCGAAAGTGACGGTTCCCAAGGGATTTGGTTAATATCGATTTTGCCTGCACTGTCGGTTCCAGCGTGCCGTAAACCAAACTCATAATGGGTGTACACCGTTTCTGGCGTGACACCAATACCATAATAATGGCAACATTCGGCGATTTTTCGGCAGGCTGATTCAAGGCTGGCTTGGGTAAAAGTGCCTGGCTTAAAGCCTTTAGGTCCTCCGCAGACGGCTATGCCGATGGTGAAGCTGTTGCCGCCTCCGCAATGGGCGGCGTATTTGTCTCGATTGGTGAGTTGCTTGCCGTTCGCTTCGGGCGTGTATTTGCCTGAAACCACCGTGCCGTCTCCTGCAACGATGAAGTGGTAATGTTGCTTGTCAACCGCATTGGGGGTGAGTCCGCCAGCCGTCCAGTGCAAGCAAATACGTTGTAGTTGGGGAGGGACAGGGGGCATAAGCATTCTCTCTTGGTCTGAAGGAAGATATTCCTTATTTTGTCATGTTATATCAATCAAGGCAACCCATTTAACCACTATAAAAAAATGGAGGCTTGGGGAAGCCTCCTGAACTATAAATAAAACATTTTTCTCAAAAATAAAAGGGGAACAAAAAACAAACATTTACCTACTGGTCGGGTATTTACATGGATTGAATGGTGCTTAACCTAAGAAGTTTAATTTTTTAGCTTGTCCTTCACGTTGAACTCTGGGGTTTAGGTTGCTGGGTACGCCGACAAAAGGCATCAAACCTGATTGGGGGTTGACGCTTAAGTCTAAAGACGTCTTCACCATAGGCTGATTGCTATTGGCAGAATGCAAGGGTTTTTGCACATTGCTGTGAAGGTTGGCGGTATTGTTGGTGTGCATCGAATAAGAACAGCTAATTGACATGGGAGATTTCATCCTATGCTAGGGGGCTGAGGGAGTGAATGACGTTTAACCGCCTTCACAAGACCACAATACAACACACTATGTGACGACTATGTGACGATTTTCGTCTTTTTATGTGACATTTTACATCTTTTTTGTGAATTGATCGAAAAAAGGGTTTTATCGTGTTTTTCAGGGTAAATATTACAAGATTGTTACACAGTTGACAATGCGTTTAAAATCCGTACAATTAAGTTTTTATTAAGGCTTGGTGTTAAATAAACACTAAGAACCCATCTTCATGAAAATGGATAATGGTGTATAATTAGGTATTGTTTGTCAAGAGAGTCTTTTACAATGCCTTATCCCAGCGATATTACCGAAGAGCAATACCAGCTTGTTTCAGATATTTTTAGTGTCGGTCTTTGGGGA
>CANGYO010000079.1 GCA_947458095.1 Vampirovibrionales bacterium
CAGGGAAGACTTTGGGTCATTTCTTCAAGGAATCGGTGTTGGGGGCAGGCATCTTGGAGCAGGTAGTCGGCGAAGTGCATAAGAACGTCCTCAAAACAATGTTATGCTCTTATTTTACCAAAAACAACCGACTTTCTCTGTACCTTCTCATACTGAAAAAGAGTAGTTCCTTGAAAATTGTAACGTCATCCTGAGTGCAACGAAGGATCTCCCCGCCACTTGCGGCTCCCCGTTCGGGGGATCCTTCGTTGCACTCAGGATGACGTTTTTCTTGAAAGTGTGTGTCAGAAACGAGGGTTTTATGTGACAAAGCAAGGGGTTTTATGTGTCAGGAACGAGGGTTTCGTGTGACAAAGCAAGGGGTTTCGTGTGTCAGAAATCGACTTTCATGTGTCGGTAATGACGCCATTCGTGACGTCAAGAGAAGGCTCGGTGAAGCCAATTAAACGATACTGCGGTACTGCAAGGCTTCCGCCAAATGAGGCACTTGGATGGCTTCGCTTTCGGCTAAATCGGCTATCGTACGAGCCAACCGTAACATGCGGTCATACCCACGAGCCGACAAGTTCAAACGCTCAATCGCCTTTCGCATCAAGGCTTGGCAGGGATCGTCCAAGACGCAAAACGCCTTGACTTGAGCAGGTGCCATTTCCGCATTCGACTTCAAATGCGACACGCCCAAGTCTTGAAACCGTTTAACCTGCAAGCGTCTGGCTTGGGTGACACGCGCTTTAATCGTCGCACTATTTTCAACAGGCACGGCATTTTCGTTGGAATTAAACAACAATTCTTCCGTATTCAAGCGACGCACCGTCAACTGTACATCGATACGGTCTAGCAAAGGCCCTGAAAGCCTTGCACGGTAACGTTCCACATGGGCAGGGCTACAGGTGCATCGATTGCCCTCATCGCCGTGGTAACCACAAGGGCAGGGGTTCATCGCCCCAATCAACATAAAGCGAGCAGGAAAGGTATACGCTTGTTTCGCTCGGCTAATGGTGATTTCCGCATTTTCAAGCGGTTGACGCAAGACTTCTAAAACAGGACGGGGGAACTCCACCAGCTCATCCAAGAACAAGACGCCTCGGTGGGCGAGGGTGATTTCACCTGAACGAGGGTTGCTACCGCCTCCGCAAAGCCCTGCCATCGAAGCGGAATGGTGCGGACTGCGAAAGGGGCGTTGTACGATCACGCCGCCTTCTTCAGGCAACAAGCCTGAAACACTGTAAATACGGCTCACTTCTAGGATTTCATCCATATCCATAGGGGGCAAAATACTCAAGAGGGCTTTTGCCAGCAACGACTTCCCACTCCCCGGAGGCCCCGACATCAAGAGGTTATGCCCTCCAGCGACTGCCACTTCTAAGGCTCGCTTGGCTTGCACTTGCCCTTTCACATCGGCAAAATCGACGGGGTTTAAAATTTCGGCTTGTTCTTGCCCCATGCGTTCAATCAATTCAGCGTGATTCACCACCTTCAAAAAGGCATTGGGTGATTCGAGCCATGCTTCTAAGTCACGCAAATTATGCAAGGCATAAATCTCAATATCGTCCACCAAGGCGGCTTCTTTGGCGTTTTCAGGACTCAAGACCACGCCTTTTAAGCCCAAGTCTTTAGCGAGCAACGCCACTGCCAAAGCCCCCGATGCAGGGCGAATACGTCCTTCAAGCGACAGTTCCCCAAAGAACAAGACTTCGTTAATCAAGGGCGTTGAAATCAGTTCCCCACTGGCGACCAAAATCCCCACGGCAAGCGGTAGATCAAAGCCCGTGCCTTCTTTTCGCACAGAAGCGGGAGCCAAGTTCACGGTCACTTTTTTATTGGGGAATTGAAAGCCACTGTTGCGAATGGCGGCACGCAAGCGGTCTCGGCTTTCGTTGACCATGGTGTCAGGCAAGCCCACGATGCGACACTCTGGCAAGCCTCCGCCTAAATCAAATTCAGCGGTGACTCGTTGGGCATCAATTCCACAAATGGCGGCACTCTGCACATGCACAATCATGGGAAGGATTCCTTAGTGTTGAAGGGCTTCTTTTTCAGAAATGGTTTTTGAAAGAAAAGAACGTTGTTGCTGGACGATTTCATACGCCAAGACCGCCGTTGCGGTCGATACGTTGAGGGAATCCACCTTGCCGAACATGGGAATGGTGACTCTGAAATCGCAACGCTTGGCGATGTTTTGACGCACGCCCTTGTCTTCACTACCCACGACCAAAACAATCGGCACATCATATTTCACAGTTTTATAATCTTGAATATCAGACGAGCCTTCTGCGGATTCGCATAAGGTGCCGACCGTCCAATAGCCCGCCCCTTTGAGGGTATCCAAGGCTTGCGACAAGTTGGTCACTTGAGCAATCGGGATGTGTTGATCGGCACCCACCGCTGTTTTAGACGCCAAAGGCGAAAGCCCCCCTGTACGGTGCTTGGGCAGAATTACGCCACACGCCCCAACGGCATCTGCCACACGCAGGATGGCACCGATATTACGACCGTCGGTGACTTCATCCAAGGCGATCATCACTTGCGTGGTGTAGCTTTTCGCTTTTTCGATGAGGTCATCCAATTCTAGCAAGGGCTGAGCCGTTACCATCACCGCCACCCCTTGAGCGGAACTAGGATTGAAGGCATCGTCGTCGTCGCCAAAGGTTTCGGCATGGTAACGCACGATGTTGTCGATTTTTTGACGAGGCACCTTGTTCCAACGAATACTATTTTCTTCACACAAGGAAATAATCGCTTCTAAACGCTTGTCAATGCCAGCGTGTTCGGCGACGTACAATTTCTGCACACGTTTGGGATTTTCTTGTAACAATTCCAAAACGGCATGACGTCCGTACAAGTAATGCGCCCCTTCAATATCCGAAAAATCAGGGAGGCTTTTTTCGAGGTTTTCACGGCTTTCTTTTTCAGGACGCTTAGCAGGACGAGCTTTATCTGTCGCAGAAAAATCGCCAAAACGAGGGCGTTCCGCAGGTGCGTTACCTGTATTGGCTCCACCAGCACGAGGGGTGAGGGCAGGTTTAGGCTTACTGCTTGACGCACCAGCAGGGCGACCTGTAGGGCTAGACGGCGTGCGGTTTTTCGCTTGGGGTCTGTCGTACGATTTAGAGCTTGAGGAAGAACGAGCATTAGGACGTTTATTCATGAGTGAACCTTTGTTTTTTGAGGGTTTTAAATAAGCAATAAAACAAGGTGCAAACGTGGGAATTGGACTATATCATCTGTTAGTTTGTGCTTGTCATTGAATAGTGTAATGCAAAAGAACGCCCATCGCAAGGGGTGTAATAGTATTCGATAGATGAAACAGGCTATGAGGCTATTCTAGGAGCTACGATTTTTTGTGCAGGCGTGTAGACAGACCTACATAACTAAACAAAAAATCGTAGCGACAACGAAGAGACCATAGACCGTTTCATCTATCGAATACTATTAATAGATCGCTTCCCATTTGGGGGACTCTTTAAAGACTCGAAGGGCGATAATGGTTTGAGCGTCGGTCAAGTAAAAATAGTGGCGTGTCATCGCAGGCACCACGATCCAGTCGCCTTTCTGCACGACCAGCTCAAAGGCGTCGCCTACAGGAGGGACAAAACCGAAGATGCCTGCTCCGTGCAGAATCACCCGCACTTCATCGTCTTCATGGTGATGTTCAGGGCGAAAGGCGTTTAAAATACCGTCTAGGTTTGGGGTTTGGGGGGTGAGTCCCACAATGTCTTCATACTGATAGCCAAAGCGAGACTTCAGCTCCCCCAGTGGCGTTTTCACGGCTTCTAACGCCAAGGCTTGCACATCATTCGACGCTAAAATAGCGTCGCCTTCGACATGAGCCAAATCTTCTAGCGACCATACCCCAATGTGGATGCCTGCTCGTGTGCAAGCGTCTTGAATCAAGGTGTCGTCGGAGCTGAGGAAGGCTCCGTTTGAATTAAGCAGTTGTATCATGGTGTTAGACTTTCTATTGAGAAATTAAGTCTTCTTGACCGTAATAACTCAAGCAATTCATCAATACTACGATAGGGTTTTCGGTTTGTCGACACGAAAAAAACTCCAAAAAACAAAAAATGGACCAGACATTTGTAAAAACAAACCCGATCCATCAGTATTTAATTAGTATACATAACTTTCTACATACTGTCAATAGTTTTGTATTTACGTTACATTTTTTTACATTAAAAAGAGGGCTTTTCTCTAATTTATACCACGATAGAACGTCTACATTTGCTCAGGAGCGGTCACCCCGAGGAGACCCAAGGCTTGGGCGAGCGTCAAACGCAAGACATCCACTAGCAACAAACAAGCCTACTGGAAAGAACGAGGTAAAAAGCTTTTTGCTCTAGATGAACCTTCTATGTTTGAGCAGGAAAAAAGCTAGTCCTGAATGTACATTCTGTCCTTGAGATATTTCCGCACATCATCCAAGCAGGACTGCACAATCCGTGTAATGCGAGAGCTGGAAAGCCCCATTTCATCCGCAATATCCTTGACTTGCATGTTCTTGTAAAAACGACATTCCATAATGTATTTTTCACGAGGGGGCAACGCCTTAATCGCTTTTTTAACGACTTTCCCCAATTCAGAAATTTCGAGTTCTTCTTCAGGTGTTGCGGCACCGTCTGCAATCGTGTCAAAGCTGGTGGTGCCGTCTTCGCTGGTTTGCAAGCTGTCAATCGACAAAATCGTTTCGTACACCGCTTCACGGACGCTTTCAATGCTATTGCCTGCTTCATCCACACTGTCATTTTTCTTATGTTTGAGTGTGTACCATTTTAAACGCACCCGAATCTCATTGCGAATGCCCCAACGAATGGCAGTCGCCATGTACGAGATATTCAAGCGAGCCATGTCTTCAGGGGTTTTGGTGTTGATTAAGTTTTGAACCGACAACGCCCCAATACTAATAAGTTCTTCGAGTTCCACCATGTGTGGTGGAATACGGCGAAACTCCGCACGAGCCACCCGTTCTACCAAGTTTAAATAATCCGCCACATTGTTGCTTTTCGTCGTTTGACGAGGCATAACGGCATAGGTGTGTTGGTCTTGACGAACAAAATTTTGTTGTAATTGCGGAATGGCGACATCCGTAGGTAAAACCGTTTTGCTCACATTTTGAGCCATGCTGGGTTTTTCGCTCGGTTTCGATTGTTCAAAGGGATTTTGAGCTGAAGTCATGGGTCGAAATCTCCGCCAATTCACAAGACCACAGAATAAACTTACACCGTGGCGAGGGTCTTGTTCTCTGTATCGGATCGTGAAACGTTTACTCCAAAGGACTCCTCTATTTAGAGGGGGATGATATTGCATTTCCTAAGCTTTTCAAGGCATCCCTTTTATGTCATAATGAAATTAATTATAGATAGGGTGCAAGAGATGGAAAATCTGCTAGAACACAATGAATGGATCAGTGCTTTGCTGCCTAATTCCTGGCGTATTATTGTGCAGTTCACGATTTTAGCAGGGATTTTGTACTATGTTCACAACAAGTTCATTCGCTATAGCCATGCGGATCACTTGGTGAAGGGGCTTTTTATCGTACTGATTTTGCTGGTGGGGCTTTGGGCGTTGGCTCAAAAGTTTCAATTCATGATTTTAGAAATCGTGTTTCGTACCAGTATTCAACTATTGGTGATTGGTTTAATCGTTATTTTTCAACCCGAATTGCGTCGAGTTCTGCTCTTTTTTGGGCAGAACGATTGGCTAAGCTTAAGTAGCACTGTGGCAAAACCCACGTTTTCTTATGGCGAACCGTGGCAAGCTGTGAAAATTCTGAGTGATGTCATTCGTTTTTTGTCTAAATCTAAAACAGGCGCCTTGATCGTGCTAGATTTAGACCCTGATGAGTCCTTGGATGCTCATTATTTAGAAATGGGAACACCGATTAATGCGATTATGTCGTCTCCCTTAATTCTGACTATTTTTCACCCCAATACGCCGTTGCATGACGGAGCCATGGTCATTAACCGAGACAATCACATTGTGTCTGCAGGGGTTTTATTGCCTTTGACGGAAGATCCCAACTTAAGTTGGCGTTACGGCACTCGGCACCGAGCCGCCATTGGCTTGACTGAAATTTCTAATGCCGTATGCTTGGTGGTTTCTGAAGAAACAGGGGCGATTTCTTACGCACAAGACGGTAAAATCAGCAAGCTGGCTTCGCCTGAAAGTTTGACGTCTAAATTAGAAGACCTGTATGCCACAGAAGTGAGTGATGAGGAAGACGAAAGTACACAAGGTATTTTTTCTACGCCTGTTAGTCAGTTGATGAACTTGGCACGTCGTATTCAAGAAAATCCACAGGGGTCTTTTTGGTCAAAGTGGAAGCGTTGATAGATAGAAAGTAATATTCTTAAGATTTCCTGTTTTTGGGGATTTCTAACTCCGTTTAACGCTGGTGCTTGGGGGTCTTTGTGCCGCCAAACCGCCATAATGGCGGTCTACATTATAGCTTGCCTATAAATGGGGTGATTACTCAAAACCCCCAAAGGCGGTTCAAGGAGGGGGAAGGAAGGACGCATTGCGTTTCTC
>CANGYO010000080.1 GCA_947458095.1 Vampirovibrionales bacterium
TAGTATTTTAAATAATTTCCCCTACAGTGCCTATACTTTGTCGCTACGATTATTTTGTTCAGTCATGTAGGTCTATCTACACTTCTTCACAAAATAATCTAGGCTCCTCGTCTAGCCTACTGTACGGAAAACTCTTTAAAACACTATATACTGGGTTACGACAGTTTTTGATATTTTTTGTAAAGTAATGTAAAAAAAATGACCCTCTCCTTGTATTTTTTGATGTAGACATTATGATAAGGGGGTAGTCCAATTGACTTGGCTCTATTTATGGAAATCTCTCCACTTAAAATTAAGGATAAACCCATGAAAATCTCCTCTCCTCTCCTCTCCTCTCCTAAGCCTTTGCTTTCTCAAGCAAAAGTAGCTCCACCGTCCAACGCTGACCATGCTAGAACAGGTTATTTGTTTCACAATGGTGAACGTATTTTTAACGCTTCTACTTTTTTAGAAAAAATAACCCCTACTTTTGAACATTTATGGGAAGGAAGCGGAACGGCAAAATGTGAATCTTTAATTGAACATTGTTTAGGTAACGAAAAAGAAGACTTGATTTCTCGAACTGTTCCAAAAGATAGATCCTGTGAGTTACCATCTTCTCTTGCGGATGTTTGGGGAGATGCATTCGTTTATCGTAACCCAAAAAACAATTTACAACTACTTCTTTCAGAAAACGTTTTAAGTTCTACGCCTCCAGAAGAACTAGAAATTTATCAAAGAAATATGTCTGAAGCTGATTATAAGGAAATGATAGATTTATTCAAAGCAGAAAACGCTAGGGAAATTGAAGAGTTCCCTCAAACTGTAACCCATATCCTAAATGGTAATATTGAAGCTTTGCAAAAAATCCCCAATTGTATACTAAGATAACGGTGTATTTATCTTAAACAATTCACAAAACGCCTCTGTTGGTTTGGGGGCGTTTTTGTGTTAGACTAATTTAGCAACAATTCAAGCTAAATAAAAGGATCCGTCTATGCCTACCGAAGCTCAATCGTGGTCGCCCAAGTCTTGGCAAACCAAGCAACTGCACCAAATGCCCACTTACGCCAACGTCGAAGAACTCAAGGATGTTCAAAGACGCTTAGAGTCTTTGCCGCCCCTCGTTTTTGCAGGCGAAGCGAGAGACCTTAAAAAGCAACTCGCCAAAGTCGCTCGTGGGGAAGCCTTCTTATTGCAAGGTGGTGATTGTGCCGAAACCTTCAAGGACTTTTCCGCTGTGCAAATCCGTGATACCTTCCGCATCCTGCTACAAATGGCGGTGGTCTTGACGTATTCGGGTCGCTTGCCTGTCGTCAAGGTGGGACGCATGGCAGGGCAATTCGCCAAGCCTCGATCCAGCGACATCGAAACCCGCAACGGCGTGAGCCTTCCTAGCTTCCGAGGCGATCTCATCAACGGTATTGACTTCGACGACGCAAGCCGTCAACCCGACGCCCAACGCATGATTCAGGGCTATCACCAATCCGCCGCAACCCTCAACCTGCTAAGAGCCTTTGCCCAAGGCGGTTACGCTGATTTACATGAAGTGCATCGTTGGACGCTCGACTTCATTAAGGACGACCCCCTTTACGGTCGTTACAACGAACTCGCCGACCGCATTTCCGACTGTCTCGCTTTTATGGAAGCCTGTGGCATGAACTCCGAAAATGCCCCCATGTTGCGTGAAACCGACTTCTATGTGTCGCATGAAGCCTTGCTTTTGCCGTATGAAGAAAGCTTGACTCGTGTGGACAGCACCACGGGTGAATGGTATTGTTGCAGTGGGCATATGTTGTGGATCGGCTACCGCACCGCCCAACTCGACGGCGCCCATCTCGAGTTTTTACGAGGCGTACAAAATCCGTTAGGCTTAAAAGTCGGCGTGGGAACGGACGTCGATCAACTGCTGAGAATCTGCGATGTCTTAAACCCCAACAACGAAGCAGGGCGTCTAAGCTTGATTAGTCGTATGGGGGCAGGCAATGTGGAAAGTCACTTGCCGAAACTTATTGAAGCCTTACAAGTCGAAGGTCGTCAAGTCGTCTGGACCTGTGACCCCATGCACGGCAATACGCATACATCGCAAAGTGGGTTCAAAACCCGTGGCTTTGACTCGATTTTGTCTGAAGTCAAAGACTTTTTTGCGGTGCATCACGCCTTAGGCACGCATGCGGGAGGCGTTCATTTTGAACTCACAGGGCAAGATGTCACCGAATGCATCGGGGGCTTGGTGAATGTTTTGGATGAAGACTTGGGCAACCGTTACGAAACGGCGTGTGACCCTCGTTTGAATGCTCACCAGTCTTTAGAATTGGCGTTTTTGATTTCTAATTTAGTGAGATAATACAGTGTTATTTAGATAGAAATCACACCACATTATAATCCTAAGGTTATTTCTCATCACCCCCCGATGCGTCATACTGTGAAAAAGTCATTGGTTTGAAGGGTTGCCGAGTTCCCTTCTCAACCCTTACAATAAAAACAAGTAATAATACCATTTAAACGAATGAAAAGCGACTAGGTGGATTCTAGGAGCCTAGACTCGCAGATGTGTGAAGTGTACACAAACGTACATAAGCACATCGAGAATCGTAGCGACAACGAAGACACCAGACGCTATTTAATCGTTTCAATGGTATAAAATGAGATTTCGGGAGACCTGTCTATGAACGTTATGGCTAAACTCTATACCTTTTTCCTATTTGCTTTAGGGGTGCTTACCTTCATTTTACCCCCCACCCACGCCGACGCTGCTGCTTTGCGATACGCCCCTGCAGGAGGCACGGTCACCAGCGAGTTTGGCTACCGTGTGGATCCCTTCACACAAAAGCAACGCTTCCACAGCGGGCTAGATATTGCAGGACCTGTTGGCACGCCGATTTACACGCCTGAATCAGGTACAGTAGCCTTTTCAGGCACTTACGCAGGGTATGGCAACATGGTATTGGTCAAGCATGATCGTAGCGGATTGTATACCATTTACGGGCATTGCTCCAAAAGCCTTGTGCATGAAAAAGATCGTGTGCGAGCAGGGCAACCGCTTGCCTTAATGGGATCCACAGGGCGTTCAACGGGTTCGCATTTGCATTTTGAAGTGCATTACAACAATAAGTATATGAACCCTGTGGATTACTTGATGTTCTTACAGAATGAGCAGGTCGCCAACGGATTGATTCCGTCGCATAGTATTTTAGAAGAAGACCGTGAAGCCCCAACGCCTTTACCACCAGCAATCGGGGGGCCTGAAGAGCCGTTGGATATTAACACCCTTTTAGGAAAGCTCGGGCAGGGGCAGGACTGAGTGTTTGTCGTATAGTTGTTTATATACGATTGAAATAGGTAAAATAGCATGGAAAAACTCATTGAAGGGGTCTGTCAATTTCGGCAGGACGTCTTTGAAAAGAAAAAAGCCCTTTTTGAAGCCTTGCGAGATCATCAAGAACCGAAGGTGCTGTTTATCACCTGTTCGGACTCTCGTGTGGATCCCAGTCTCATTACCCAGAGCGATCCTGGGGAACTCTTTGTGTTACGAAATGCGGGTCAGATTATTCCCCCACACGGGGCGGAAAGTGGCGTCGGGCAAGAAGCCACCATTGATTATGCGATTCACCACTTGGGCGTTCAGCACATTGTGCTGTGTGGGCATACCGATTGTGGGGCGTTAAAAGCCTTGATTCAATCCCCGGTTGCAGGGGTTCCGCATACATCGGCATTAACCAAGTGGTTGTATTTCGCCGAATCCACCAAGCAAATTGCGGATGACCTCTTACAAAAAGCAGGCTGTTGCGAACATGATCACGATCTGTCGCATGGGTATCAAGGCGACGAAGCCTATAGTTTTGAAAAGCTAGACGACGCCAAAACGGACGCCGTTTTTATGAAAATCACGCAAACGCACGTCAAAATGCAGTTGCAACATTTAAAGACCATCCCTAGTGTTGCACGAGCCTTTGCCAGTGGTACGATTAAGATACACGGTTGGGTGTATTGCTTACATTCAGGCGAAGTTTGGTTGATGGATGACTTTCACGACAAGTTTAACTTGGTCTAGTCTTCTTCAAACGTTTGCGTCATTGCAAGCGTCCTGTCCCCCTTCTAATGTTAGGAGGGGGAACAATAACCTAAATACAGGACACCTTCTTGTGAAAAATATGCTATGCTAGAATATAGATATGTTGTGAGAAAAATAAAGAGAGAATCCCCCTATGTCCCTAGATGTCCAGTCTTCCAAAACCTTTTCCTACGTCCTAATTGGGATGGTTGCCCTAAGCCTGCTGGTCGGGAGCATCGGGTTGGTGATGAAAAACAACACCCCTGAACCTTCAGCAGAAGCCACGCACATCGAAAAAGAAGCTCAACTTAAAAAAGGAATCACGGCGTTAAAGTCCTTAAAAGGCAATACACTAGCACTTATCAAGCTTGAAGGTGAAATCAACAGCGATTCCAGCGGAGGAGGCTTCATGGAATCAGGCAGTGGCGCCACCGCCGTGCGAGAAGCCCTCGATGCCGCTGCTCAAGACGATAAAGTCAAAGGCGTTTTACTCTTAATCAACAGCCCTGGTGGCACGGTTGGCATGAGCCAAGAACTCAACGCTGCGGTCAAACGTGTGCGTGCGAATAAGCCGATTGTCGCCACGTTGCTAGATGTTGCGGCGAGTGGAGGCTACTATACGGCGTGTGCCACAGACAAAATCGTCACCAATAAAGGCACGTTAACGGCATCCATCGGCGTGATTATGCAAGCCATGAACTTTCAACAGCTCATGGAACAGAAGTTGGGCGTCAAATCTGTCACGATTAAAAGTGGCAGGTTCAAGGATTTATTGAACCCTTATCGTAAAACCAATCCTGCGGAAGTCGCCTTATTGCAAACCATTATTAACGACAGTTACAAAGACTTCCTCAATACCGTCTTGGACGGTCGCTTGAGAAACATCAAGAACGATGCGGAAAAAGCCCGCCGTCGCAAACAAATTACCGCTGTTGCGGACGGTCGAGTGGTGACAGGCAATCAAGCCGTCGCTGTTGGGCTTGCCGATGAAATCGGTGATGCCTACCACGCCAAAGACGTGTTGCAACAGCTCGTCAACGAACGCTTTAAGTATGATGCCTCCACCGAACTGGAATTGGTACCCTATGAATCGGATGAAGACTTCTTAAAAGGCTTCTTCCACCTGCCCTTTGGCGAAGCCAGCCAGCACCTCAACTTAGCCAGCGTGCTTCAAGGACTAGGGCAAAGTAGTCCCCCTGAATCGGCGTTGCCGTTGACGATGCGTTATGCGAATCAGCCCCTTTGGTTGTATCAATAAGAAAGGCGAGGTATTTTCTAATGAATACAACCGTAACCCCAGACTTTAATTCGGATTTTAGCCCTGAATCCCCTGAAGCGATCAAAGCCAGTCGAGACGTACAATTGCACTTGGATGCTCCCCCTCCTTTGGCGTGGCATGAAATCGTGCAAGGCGTTTTGCTGGATGCTCCTTCGACGTTTACCGCTTTGAAATCCGCCTACGGCAACCCTGCCGATGTCGACAATCCTTTGTTGCGTCAGCAAGTTCTTATTACCTTGTCGCTTATCGCTATTCAAGTCTTGTGTGGGATTTTCTTTAAGGGCAAGACCGATTTAAGCCCTTTGGTGCTAGGCTTTCAAGCCGTCAGCCACCTGCTTTTGTGGGCAGCCTTGGCAGGGGGCATCGCCTATGCTCACCATGTGTTTACCCGTGAAAGTCGTTTTGGACTGCTCTTGACCCTGACAGGGGCGAGTACAATTCCATGGCTCTTTTTGCCTGTGGTGAGCCTGTTGAAGCTTTCAAATCCTGTGGCAGGAGGCTTTGCGTATGCGATTGTGTGGTTGTGGACGTCCTACCTTTTTGTGAAATCGGTGGCGGTGGTCTTTGATTGGTCAAATGAGCATGTGTTGCTCGCCTTGAGCTTCCCTGTTTTGGCAGGGCTGTGGACGTATTTGATGTATTTCACCGTGATTTTTTCACTGTTGCATTAAAATAAAGTAGATGAATAAAGATGAATACTAAAAGTCACAAAAAGGGGTTCATTAGCCCCATTTACAGCTGGTGCGTCAGAGACCTTTGCTCGCACAAAGGTTCTCCGACACCTCTAAATGCGTTTAAGGAGGGGGAAAAGAAGGAAATTGTTGCGGCTCTCCTTCTCTTCCCCCTCCTTAAAAATCCACCCCCTTCTCATCCTTTTCGCGTGCTCCACCTGCTACTCGTTGGACGTCCGCAAAATCGCTCGGGGATTCGCAATTCGCTCACCCA
>CANGYO010000081.1 GCA_947458095.1 Vampirovibrionales bacterium
AGCTTTTGCCTGTGTTAACGCCTGGTCATATTATCGTGATGGACAATGCGAGTTTTCACAAATCAGCGAAAATCAAAGAATTGATTGAAGAAGCGGGTTGTGAATTGTTGTTTTTGCCTCCGTATAGCCCTGCTTTGAACCCAATTGAAAACCACTGGGCAAAATTAAAGCAGGGGGTCACTTCTTTGCTTCGTCAAGGCTTAAGCATGGAGGAAGCGTTGGTTGTCTACTTCCAAAATAAATAGCCTGTTTTATTTATCTTTTACTATAGGAGCCTAGATTTTTTTGTGCGGGCGTGTAGTGAGACCTACATAACCAAACAAAAAAATCGTAGCGACAACGAAGAAACCATAGACCGTTTTATATAGCGGATACTATATCATTAAAACAGAGGCATTGACCTCTTGCCAGCTCAAAACGTCGTGAAGTGCATCTTGTGCCAATGTTAACGAAATTGTTACAATTCAAGAAAACTAAGCCAAAACGTGGTGCAATAACTCAATCACCAAGCCTTGAAAGCGAAGTCCTACCGTGCTATTGGTCGCCATTGCCATGACCTCTTCATGGTTTAAATCTTTGCCCTGCATGCCTGCCGCCAAGTTTGAAATGCAAGAAATCGCCGCAATTCGCATCCCTGCATGACGAGCCGCCAAGACTTCCGAAACCGTGGACATCCCCACCGCTGAAGCCCCCATCCCTGTCATCATGTTTATTTCAGCGGGTGTTTCATACGCAGGACCCGTTACCCCTGCATAGACGCCTTCAAAAAGCTTAAAACCTTGGGCTTCTGCATAATGCATCGCCACATCTTTCAGCTCTTTACAAAACGGGGACGTCATATCAAAGAAACGAGGTCCTAGAAAATCGGGGTTGCGTCCAATCAACGGGCTTGTGCCAGTGAGGTTGAGCTGATCGTCAATCCACATTAAAGCCCCTGGGTAAAAGTCTTTTTGCATGCCTCCTGCGGCGTTAGAAAGAATCACGGTTTCAGCCCCGCAATAGCTCAAGGCTTGCAGGGGAAAGACCACGTCTTGCATGCTGTAGCCTTCATAATAGTGAAAGCGTCCCTTCATCAGGGCAATGGTGGCAGGTTCTGGCATGCCTTTTAAGGTGGCTAAAATCAATTCGCCTGCATGCCCTTCTACAGTGGAAATCGGGAAATGGGGAATCTGTTGATAGGGGATGCGTTCTTGAACGTCAAAGGCGTCATTTTCAGCCAATGCCCCTAAGCCTGAACCCAAGACGACCACGGCTTTTAAAGGACTTTTGAGCTTAGGTGTTAAGAAGCGACGGACGTCTTTAATGCGGTTGTGTAAATCTTCCACCGTATTGATTACATGAAATGAAGGAGTCATAAGCAAGCGACCTTATTGTAAACTAGAAATGTAAACCCTTTGTAACAAATGATTAAAGTTTATACCATCATAGTACGAACATAAAAATGTACACGAAAAAGACCTTTTTAAAGCAAGTATAATGGAAGTGATAATTGTTATGTCAAACAAACAAATTTGGTCCCGTTGGTATGAAAAAGACAAAGAAGTGCTTGCATTGGTCACAAGCTTAAAGCGTATGAACCAATGGCAGGTGGAAGCGTATTCTAAAGTCATTATTCACCAAACCAGTGAAATGCAGCTTAAAAACAAAGAAAGCTTTATGTTGCAACATGGTAGCGACAAACACCTTTCCTTGTTGAAGTCGATGGGTCGTAAACGTTGGTACGACAAAAACAAGTATGCGTATCGTGGTTTTAACGCCTTGTATTTAATGGACGATCACGCCCGTCGTGAAATTGCAAGCTTATTAAACGACAGTACCGCCTTATTGCACACTTACATGGGACGCTGTGAATCCTATGGTTTAGAACCCAACGGCGTCGTTTTTGAACAACTTTTACTGATGTGGGTAAGTGAAAGTGAGCAAGACGCTTACGATTACGTGGACAAGCTTGAAGTGGAAGGTCGTTTGACCGTGTTGCCTAGTGCAACTTAATAGGGTTTGCTAAAAACGACGCTACAGACCTACAAAAAAAATTAATTCCCCTGGGACGATTACACAATCGTTCCATTTTTTTGTCTTCTATTTTAGTGAATCTTTCCCTTATATCGATTGTTTTTATAATAAATGTAAACATTTATTAAGAACCCTTTTCCTTTTTTTGATTTATGAGGTAATATAAGTTTGTCTGTTATATTGAATTCCTTTACAAAAATATTCAATATAGCCTGTTGCTTTTATCACTTTCGTGTATAATAGTAAAGCTTTCCGTTTTTTTTGATGAAAAGGAGATTTAATCTTAGGGTTAATGCGTGATGTATAAAAATCCTCTAAACTGATGATATAGCAAATTGCCTTCACACCATCAGGCCAAATTATGATAGCATTAAACTGCGTTGTGATTCTGGAAAAGAGAGATTACATCTAACACCCACAAAAAACACTGCGGAGACCTGCGATTATGGTAGATTCTATTCAATCTTCACGTTTGAGTTCAGCCACAAGTTCAACAGTACGCTCAACAACGCTACAAACAGATCCCCTTGTGAAGCTTACCCCTGTTTCTCTTTCTGAAACAAAAAGTACTGAAGATGTTAGCATTTCAGAAGAAGCCAAAAGCAAAGCCTCTTCAGAAGCCGAAACCCTCAAGTTTATTCGTAAGATTCAAGCTCAAGAAACCGTTCCCAATGAACGCCTTGCCGAATTAAAAGCCCAATTCCAAAGCCCTGAAGGATTGAACGTTTACCTCGATGCCCTAGATACAAACCGTATCGCCCAAACATTATTAGATCAAAAAATCGTTTAAGTTTTATCATTTTATTTTACCTTAGAGAGAAAAGCCAGAACCCTGTGATACTTCGGTAGCACGGGGGTTTTTTTATGCGAAAGAATCGGTTAAGGACTTTTTAGAGTTCAGCGTTTATAATAAGGTTAAGGAGGGAATCTTGTCATGCGTCAGCACTATCAGTATTTTTGTATCGGGCAATCGGTGCAAGGCCTGCGTGTGGACTTCCACTGCTTCGACGTACAAGCCAGCCCCGCCCTCGCCAAACGAGAAGACATCCCCCCCCTCGATGTCTTGTTCCTCGGAGCCTTTCACGGTGATGAGCCTGAATCGGCGGAACTCTGCTTTCGACTCCTGCACGACTTGCATCACGATGCCACGTTGGGTGAAGGCTTGCGATTGGGCGTGGTACCCATCGTCAACCCCGACGGCCTACTACTCAAAACGCGTAAAAACCAGCGAAACGTTGATTTGAATCGCAATTTTGAAACCCAAAACTGGGAAGCCTCGTCGCTTGAAGAGCCTTATCACGGTGGCGTACTGCCTTTCAGTGAGCCTGAAAGCCGTTGCATCGCTCAATTGGTGAACCAAACGACGCCCAAGCTGATTGTAAGCTATCACACGCCGTACCGCCTCATCAATTACGACGGGCCTTTGCCTCAAACGGAAGAACTGGCGACACTTTACGCCCACGCCTGCGACTACCCTGCGGAAGCCAGCATTGGCTACCCCACACCCGGATCGTTTGGCAACTGGGCAGGGGTGGAACGGGGCATCTCGGTGTTGACGGTGGAACTGCCTGAAGGCGAGCGAATGAACGACTTGTGGGCGTTGCATCGTGGGGCGATAGAAGCTTTGTTTACAACATTGAAAGGAAGCATTACATGATTGTGCATGAACTCGAATTGGCGGTGGAATCCCTAAACGGTTGGCAATTGGTGAAGACGCCTGTTTCTTCGATTGAAAAGTCGTTTCAATTCCCCGATTTTAAACACGCTTGGGCGTTTATGAGCTATGTCGCCTTGCACGCTGAAGCGATGAATCATCACCCGAATTGGTCAAACGTTTACAATAACGTCCACATCCAGCTCAGCACGCACGATGCAGGGGGCTTGTCTGCCAAAGACATCACCCTCGCTCAAGCAATTGATACCTACTTTAAAGACGACAATAAATCTCGAACAGGCGTATAATCAGCGTTAATCGCAAGGGCTTGGCGTAACATGAGCTTTGCCTTGTTACGTTGCTTCATTTCAAGATACAACTGTGCCAAGTGAAAGTAATTTTCAGGATCCAGCGGATTTTTTTCAAGGCTACGTTGCAATAAAAAATACGCCTGTTGCAACAGTCCGCTATAGGTAAACACACGCCCCACCAGCTTAAACACTTCAGGGTTCAACAATGAAAAACTATTGAGGTAGCCCATGACTTGTTCCATGCAATCCAACGCCTTAAAGCGAAACATCATCATCAAATCGCCTTCAAGACGGTTCCGTAAGTGCAGAAAACTGGGCCAAACATCCAGCTGATTGCTACAGGTGCGAAACACCACTTCTGCCCAATAGGCTTGACGCTTGGGCGTTAAAGCGTCGATCATTTCTCGTGCCAGTGGGTACTGCCTCATACAAATAAAACCCAAGCTGGCTTGTTCAAAGCGTCCATATTGCTTCCATAAAAGCGTCGCTTCTTTGAGCTGCCCTGTTTCAAGATAAGCCTGACTCGCCAGATCAATCAAGGCATTCTGAAAGGGAAGCGATTGATGAGAGACATCCACCAAAAAGGGGTTCATCGGCAAAAGTTTAAGGGCTTGATGCGCATCCTTTTGGATAAAGAGGGCTTGACGTGCAGGTAACAGGGAATCCCAGTGCAGTAAGGTAGGCTCCTTGGTTGACGCACTTGTGGACATAGGATTAACACCCCTTCCAAGCATTAAGACTTGGCATTGTGATTGGTCTTGGCAGGCGTCACTTTTTTGGACAAGTTCCCCACTTTAGACAAGGTATCATTGACGGTAGGGTGAGCATTCGCCTTTTGTTGTGCTTCTTGGTTACTTGCCACGATTTCTTTATAAATCTCTTCACGATGCACCGTCACCTGCTTGGGAGCTTCCACCCCAAGTTTCACAATATCCCCACGCACATCTAAAATAGTGACAAAGATTTCATTGTCTATGACAATTTTTTCACCTAATTTACGGCTTAAAACAAGCATATCGACTTCCTTTTAAGAAGAGTGCTAATAACAAAAACAAGAATCGCCTAAGCGTTGGCTTGCTTTTGCTTGCTTTGAATCACTTCAAGGTGAATGGAACCGTCCGCTGAGATGGCTTCATCAGGAATGAGTCGTACTTTCGTACCGTAGAGTTCAGGGTCTTCTAAAATAAGTTGCATGGCATGACGGGTGTCATTATGAAAAATAATCGGTCCTAAGAAGTTAGCCGTCATATGCAGTGGGTTTTCTTCAGGCACGGTGACCAGCGTTAAAACTTGAGCATCTTCCGCACGTTGAACGTTAAGAGCGGAACACGCTTCTTGAGGCAGGTTGAACTCATAATTATGCCCAAACAAAGTAGGGTTTGTCACCACAAAGGCTAAAGCGGGATCTTCTAAAGATTGCAACCATTTAAACGGGGATTCATCATCATGGTCAAATAACGCAAACTCTTTAAGGGAGTCAAAACCCAAAATCGGTTGTACAAAGGTAATGATGGACGCTTCATCCACACTAACGGCACCAAATCGTTCCGTTTGGATTTGACGTAATTGGGGAGACGTAGTCATAAAAGGGGGACTCCTAAAAAAAGGGGATTCTCTCTACTATTCTATAAGTTTACACGACTTTTGGCTTGTTTTTCTTTTTTCTAGGATTTTTAACCTGTTTTTCATTTAAACAGTGGATGTTATAGGGCTTTAGAGTTTTATGTTTAGAAATTATTTTTTGAGATCTTCGATTTTTTGGGTTTCTCACTCCGTTTAGAGCTGGTGCTTGGGGGTCTTTGTGCCGCCAAAGACTCCCCAAACCCCCAAAGGCGGTTTAAGGAGGGGGAAGGAAGGACGCATTGCGTTTCTCCTCCCTCATTTCCCCCTCCTTAAAAATCCACCCCCTTTTGACCCACCTCCTCGCA
>CANGYO010000082.1 GCA_947458095.1 Vampirovibrionales bacterium
CGAAACCATAAAAGTGTTCAATGATTTGGTCTCTGTTTTATTAAATTGGAAAGGAAAGCTCGTATGTCAGCCCTTAATTCTTCTGTAAAAAAAGCCTTTACCCTTACTGAACTTTTGGTGAGTTTAACCGTGTTGGGGCTTATTGCCACGCTCACCTTGCCTCACCTGTTTGCCTCGTTTGATCGTGCCAAAAAGCGTGCCGTGTTTAAAGAAGCCTACCAAGCCTTAGCCGAAGCCGTGCATGCAGCGATGTTGGAAGGCGAACCCAATTCGACGATTCTAAATAAATTCAATGGAGCAAAAACTTGCTTAACCAACTCACTTAGGGAAGGCTGTACCACATTTGTTCATCCTGAATCTCAAGAAGTAGGAATGAAGTTAGCAACGGGGGTCAGTATATTTGGTTTGAATAATCCTTATTATCAAATTAGTGGTAATACAAATTTAACTGGTGAGGATGGCTTCTTTATTGGTCTTGAAGATTTTCCCAAAAAAGAATATTTTTACCTTGGTATGAATCTCTCTCCTACTCCTTTTGATACCAGGGCGTGGATTACTGGTTGGCTAAGGACCAATTCTATTCCGGGTCAGGTATATATTGAGACTCTGATTCGTCCTGGTGAAATTAAGTGCATAGAACAAGCCTGTTTGGATATGCTTAAGAAGGATTAGGTTCCCTTCTTGGCATCACGATTCGCTAAACAAAAAAAGAGGGAGAAAACCGATGGTTTTTTCCCTCGTCTGAAAAAAGCGTTCTCTCTTATCACTCGATAAGAGTTGCTTAACTGATCTATACTGAAACACCTGAGTTGATTTTTCCAAAGGCTTGAGACAAATCCGCAATAATATCGTCGATATGTTCAATGCCTACACTGATACGCACAAAGTTAGGCTCAATGCCCGCAGCGACCTGCTCCGCATCGCTTTGTTGGCTATGCGTCGTGCTGGCAGGGTGAATAATCAGCGTTTTGGTGTCGCCGATGTTCGCCAAATGGCTGGCAAGCTTCGTATTTTCAACCAAGGCTTGTGCGGCTTTTGATCCCTGTTTCACCGCAAAACCAAGCACCGCCCCTTGACCTTTCGGCAGGTACTTCGCATTTAAATGAGCCGTACGACTGGATGCCAAACCTGGGTACTTCACCCACTCTACTTCGGCATGGGCTTCCAACCATTTCGCCAATTTCAAGGCATTTTCGCTTTGGCGTTCAATCCGCAACGCTAAGGTTTCCAACCCTTGAATAAACGTCCAGCCGTTGAAGGGGCTTAACGCAAAACCAAAATCACGCAAGGTAACGGTTCTGGCTCTTAAAATAAAGGCTAAATTCCCAAAGGCTTCGGTGTATTTTAAACCGTGATACGCTTCTTCTGCTTCGGTCAACAAGGGGAAGCGTCCGCTGGCTGCCCAATCGAAGGTGCCACTGTCAACGATGACGCCTCCGATAGACAGCCCTTGTCCGCCAATGAACTTGGTGGCGGAATGAATGACAATGGCGGCGCCAAAGTCAATGGGTCTAAGCAAGTAAGGCGTGGGAATGGTGTTGTCGACAACCAAAGGAATGCCATGGGCTTTGCCTAAGTTGGCAATCGGCTCCAAATCCACCACTTCTAAGCGAGGGTTGGGCAAGCTTTCGGCAAAAAATAGCTTGGTATTCGGCTGAATCGCTTCTTCCCATTCGCTAATGTTGTTGGAAGACACAAACGAGGTGGTAATGCCTAAACGCTTGAGAGAATGCGTAAACAGGCTCAAGGTACCGCCATATAGATCGGTGGAAGCGACAATGTGATCCCCTGCTTGAGCGATAGTTAAAATCGTAGCAACCACAGCCGAATGCCCTGACGCCAAGGCTAAAGCAGCGACACCGCCTTCCAGTTGAGCAATGCGTTGTTCAAACACATCATTGGTAGGGTTCATTAGGCGTGTGTAGATATTACCAAAGGCTTTTAAGCCAAATAAATCGGCGGCGTGCTTGGAATCATTAAACACATAGCTGGTGGTTTGGTGCAAGGGAACCGCACGAGAGTTGGTGGCATCTGGGGTGTAACCGGCGTGTAAAGCTGTGGTTTCAAAGTGCTGTGGGGACTGATTTTCGGACATTTCTTTTTCCTTTTTAAACTGAACGAATAACTAACTAATCTAATATGCTAACATTTTTAAAATGCAAAACAAAAACACGAATTAAACTAAAAAACTCCCTAGCACGGAGGCTTAGGGAGCTTTGAAAACTTGGACGCAGGGATTCTTTATTTTAAAATTTAAAAGAATGACGCGTCTTTTTCAAGGAATGCTCACCTAAGCCGATTGGCATCGGCATCATCATACAACACATTATGGTGCAAGACGTAAGGTTCACAAGGGCATTCCTTAAAATAAAATTACTATACGGAAAGACTAGCACCTTCTATACAATTTGTCAAGTCTAAAAATAAACTTCTTTACTCGGACGTTTTTTCATCGTTGTGAATCACCGTTAAAATTTCTTGAGGAGAAGGCATCCCTTCTTTTTTCCAAATCACGCCATGTTTCGCCGAAAGCACGACCACGGTGCGGTTATTAACGCCCACATTTTCACGGATTTCAAAGTACTTGGCGAGTTGACGTTCTTTGTCTACCAAAAGCGGAAACGGCAGTTTGTGTAAACCTGCAAAGGCTTGATGACTCAATAAAGGTGCCGTGTTCACACCAGCCACCGCAATGTTTTGAGCCTTGAAGTCTTGATAAGCCTCTCGCATGGCACAGAGTTGAATGGTGCATCCAGGGGTTTGATCCATGGGGTAGAAAATGAACACCTGATACGCAGACGCTTTCCAGTCTTCAGGGAGCGTCAGGCGTTTGCTTTCAAGCCTTGTGGCTTCAAAGGTCATTTTAGGAAGCGTTTTGCCAATGGAGGTGTTTTCGTAGCCTGTGGCGTCCAAAACTTCAGACGGTTTGCCTTTAAAGACGGGTAAAAGCATTGAAATCCCTACAAAAACGAGGATAAGTGTTAGGGTGATGAGGCTGAATTGTTTCCACATGATAAAGAGTTCCTTTTTTAAAACTATCTTCAATTGTAAGGCTATTATGAAAAAGGCTTCTTGTTATTAAGAAACTTTTAAGGGATATTATACCATTTCAACTAGTGAATAGCGTGTTAGGCTATTCTAGGAGCCTAGATTTTTTTGTGCGGGCGTGTAGTGAGATCTACATAACCAAACAAAAAAATCGTAGCGACAACGAAGAGACAACACGACATTTATTCGTTTAATTGGTATTACTTGATGCCTTCGCTGGCAGAACCCTGATCGAAAAACGGCTTCTGTAGTATCACAAAAAAGACCAAAACAGGCAGTATCGCCAAAGTCGCCGATGCCATGAGAATCGGCCAGTCCAAGACATCACGATACTGTTGCTTGATTTGAGCCAAGTACAAAGGAAGCGTCATCAAACGCTCGTCTTGAACCGCCAACAAAGGCCATAAGAAGCTCCCCCATAGGCTAATGAACCCCAAGACGGCGAGACTAATCATGGGGCTTTTGGCATTCGGCAACGCCACATGCCAAAAGGTTTGCCAAATACTCGCCCCTTCGAGTTCGGCGGCTTCTTTTAAGGCAATCGGAAAGCTTAAAAACCATTGCCGAAAGAGCATCACGCCAAAACCGCTGACGACGGCTGGTAGAATCAACGCCATATAGCTATTGAGCAAGCCCACCTGCTTAAATAAAATAAACAAGGGAATGCTATTGACTTGCGGCGGCACCAAGATCGTCAAAAATACACCCAGCGTGAGCCATTGCCTGCCTACACACGGCAGATGCACCAGGGCATAGCCTGCCATCGCCGAACTAAAAACGTGCAAAGTCGTTGCCACGACCGCTACGGCAATGGAATTGCCGAGAGCCTGCCCCAAGCGAGCATCGGCAAAGAGGGCTTGAAAGGCGTGGAAACTAGGCTTGATAGGCATCCAGAGTACGCCGTGATGTTGCATGACCGCCGTGCTGTCTGACAACGCCAAGATGCCCATCATCCACAAGGGGAGCAGGGCAAGCAGGGATACGATGATGAGCAAGGCGAGGCTTGATTTGTTTTTCATGTCTTTATTTTAGCATCGATATAGTCTTCCTGTCCCATCTCCTAATTTTAGGAGAGGGAAGAGAACGTCGTTAGACGTTCGAGGGTGAGGTTAAACCCTAGACGCTGTATGTGAGTTTAACCGCCCCCTAACCCCCTCCTAAAATTAGAAGGGGGGACAAAAGCACTGGTTGATCTTTTAAACACTAGATACGCTTATTTCTCTAATGGATTGTCTGAAGGGTTTAGATCTTCTAATGATTGTGAGTGCTTGTCGCTTCTGTTACAATGATTGTAGGAAAGAGAAGTCGTGCCTGTTTCTATGAATCAATCACGCTAAAAATACGGTAAACCTGCGTATGAAAACTCAACGAAATAGCGTCATTGCCTTAATGCTTTTAGCTTTGATGACCCCTAGCCTTCAAGCCCTTGCCGAAACCACAAAAGGCACGGCAGATGCCCCCTACCGCACAGGGATTAGCGTCACGCAACAGCTTCAAAAACGCTTCCCCCGAGTCAATTATAACGATCTCACCAAAGTGGAAAAAAGCGAAAGTCTCGATCTGAAAATCGTCACCACCATTGGCGAAGGCTTAAGCATGCAAGGCGACGAGTTTTACGCCAAGTTGAGCAAAGATTACATCAGCAACGGCAAGCTCCTACTCCCCCGAGGCACCATTGTTCACGGGAGCATCGCCGATATTACCAGTGCCAAACGCATGGCACGAGACGGTCACATGACCATGAAATTCGATTACATGATTACCCCCGACGGACGTGAAATCCCGATTGAAGGAGCTTCCACAACGTCAGACGGCAGGTTTAAAACAGGGGCGAAAATCGTGGCAACATCCGCAGGCTATGCCTTGGGCGGAGGCGTCTTAGGGGCGGTGGCGGCTCTCAAGTTCGGAGGCGTGGCGTTAGTGGCGGCATCGCAAGGCTATTCGCTCGCCATTGGGGCAGGCGTCGGCGCCTTGGGCGGACTGGCTTACAACCTATTGCGAGAAGGCGAAAGTGCCATGTTGCAAACAGGCACGGAAATGAAAATCAAGCTCAAGGAAGGCATGGTGTTGCCTTCGATGACGACGCCCGAAGTCGGCGTGGATGACGTGACGCTCGACGGCTTGAAGGTGAAGCTCTTGGGTTTTCAGCTGGCGAAGGATCCCTTTGGGGAGAATAAGGAAGTCACTTTGACGCTGGATGTCAGCAATTCCACGACCAACACCTTCACCATGATGGATGTGGCGGTGATGGATGAGGATCAACGCACGTTTTTTGCCTCACCGTTTGGGGATACAGGCTTGTGGTTCAACAAAATTGACCCCAACACACGCTTGAAAGGCAATGTGAGCTTTAATGTGGACGACCCCACGCAACAGTTGTACTTGGTCTTTTACAAGCGTTACACCCGACAAGTGCTGGCGAAAATTGCGTTGGACGACCGTGCCGTGCCGACCAAGGCCTTGGTGAATGCCAAGAAGCGATCGGCGTTTTAGGCTTGGTCTAGGGGTAAGGCTCTAGCCATTTAAGCCGTTTCGATTTAGAATAACGGCATGTAGTCCGTAAAAAAGTGAAATGCCCTTATGACACGTTCTAAATCTGACGTCTTAAAGCGTTTAATCTTGTTAAAGCCTAGCTTACAAGACGATTACGGCATTGAACATTTGTGGCTGTTTGGTTCGGTGGCACGAGACGATGCCACTGAAACGCACATTGACTTGTACCAAGTCTTAAATCGTGTGCCTTCCGCTCGAGTGCAGGCGTCTTTTGAAAAAAAGCTGGGGCTAGAATTTGCCAAACTGCGAGATCGTAACCTGCTCGCCTTGGGGCAGTTGTATCGTGA
>CANGYO010000083.1 GCA_947458095.1 Vampirovibrionales bacterium
GACTCTAAATCGGTTGTAAAAAACCAGGGTGTCGGACGATCGCCTAGAGCTTTTTTATTATTTCATACATAAGGTGTTTGAGACCTTTGGCGGAGCAAAGGTCTCTGACAAACGAGTAACCTTAAACAGAGCTAGAAATCCAAAAAAACAAGGAAGTTTAAAACTATCACTTATTTAAATACAAAATGTTATACAAAAGTCTAAACGTCTTTTTCACGCTGTAAAAGAGAAAACAATAAGCCAATCATCGCCAAAGACACGACAACACTTGTGCCGCCGTAGCTGATTAACGGCAAAGTCACCCCTGTCACAGGGAATAGACCTGTCGCCACTGAAATGTTGATGACCGCTTGCACCACGAGCATCCATGTCAGGGCAAAAGCGAGCAGTTGCTTGAAAGGCGTGTCGGCACCACGACTGATGTTGAAGCCTCGAAGGGCGAGCCATCCGTAGAAGGAAAGGGTCACCAAAGCCCCCAAAAACCCGAGTTCATCGCAAATAATTGCAAAAATAAAATCGGTATGCTGAAACGGCAGATAAAACAATTTCTGCACGGAATTGCCGTAACCTGTGCCAGCCAAACCGCCGCTGGCTATGGCGTAAAAGCTTTGAATGATATTGTAGCCGACATCCTGCGGATCCTTCCACGGGTTCAGCCAACCTTCGATGCGTCGCCATTGATAGGGCGTGTGCTTGATTTTTTCAAACACAAGCCAAAAACCAAGGGGAAGCCCCCCTGCATAAAGCCAAGTCGGTAAACCTGCGATGAAGCCCACGCCACCGACGGCGGAACTCAAGAGCAACGTAATACTCAAGTTGGGTTGCTTGAAAATCAAGCCGATAATGGCAATACACATCACGCCAGCGGTGGCCAGTCGTTCGAAGCGTTTATGGGATTGATCGCTGAATGCCCACGCCAAAAGCAATGCTATTGCAGGCTTTGCCAGTTCAGACGTTTGAAAACGAATCGGTCCAATGCTTAACCAGCGTTCCGAGCCGTTGGCGGTGTCGCCCACCAATTGGGTCAGAATGAGTAAACCGAGTGTCAACCACGCAAAGCCCCAAACGCTTTGCTTGAGCCGTACTTCCTTAAACCACGCCAAAACCCACATGAGTCCAAAACCGATGAGCATATAAATCGCTTGTCGCACGACGAAATAGAGCTTAGAATCGTTCAATTCCGCTCCATAATGAGCGGATGCACTAAATAAAACGACCAAACCAAAAACGCATAAGCCGAGTGTCACCCAAAAGAGTTGAGCGTCGCCTTTAAAAGGTTCGTAAAAACTAGCCCAAAAATCCATTAAAACAGGCAATAGTCCTTTATGACGACGTTTGGTGGGTCTAATCACGTGGCTATTCATACGGCAAGCTCCTTAAAAAAGGCGTGAACAATCGATTCAAAAACACGACCACGATCTTCAAAATCGGTGAAGGCATCTTGGCTGGCACAGGCAGGAGCCAGCAAAACAGGGCAATGCGGATGCACTTGCTGAAGCGTCAACGCTTGACGAGTGGCATCTTGCAAGTCGTCTACAATCGAAAAAGGTTTGTCGTAGCCGATCTTTTCAAGTGCGTCATAAAAATCGTGAGCATCTTGACCGAAGCAAAACACGGCGGATGTTTTTTCTTGCGTCAGTTTTGCCCAGTCCTGCAAAGGCGTTTTTTTGGAACGCCCTCCCACCAACAGAATCGCTGGGGTTTCTAAAGGGACGCATCTCAAAGCGGAGATGCCTGCTTCGGGATTGGTTGCTTTAGAATCGTTAATCACCACAAAAGGGGCAGGCACGACTAAACGCTGAAAACGATGAGCCAAGCCCTTAAAGGAACTTAGGCTCTTTGCTAAAGAGGTCTTTTCGCAGAGTTCGGGGAGGCTATTTTCAATGAAGGCATCCCACAACACGGCAGCGACGGCAAGCAACATGTTTTGCGTATGATGCCCCCCCGCTTCACAATACGCCGTTCGCTTGAGCTGGATGTCGTTAAAAGCGAGCAACGGCGTCAAATCAGCCTGTAAATCCGAAGGGATATAAAGTTCTAGCATGCCGTTTTCATTGACGAACAATTGCGGTACGACCAACGCTTCCAACGCATGGGGACGGGTATGCACGCCCAAGGTTTTCGCTGGATTTCGATGGTGTTGCCACTGCATGGCAATGGGGTCATCCAGATTTAAAACGGCGTATTCACTGGCATAATCACCGATAAACAAGCGAGCTTTGGCATCCACATACGCCTGCCAATCGCCGTGCCAATTGAGATGATCAGGCGTTAAATTGCTAAAGACGCCGATTTTCTGCTTCAACTGCGTGGAATAATACAATTGATAGGAACTTAATTCCGCCACGATCTGCAAAGGGGTTTCGTGCTTGAGCGAATCCGCGACGACATCTGAAATCGCCTTTCCGATATTGCCACACGCAACCGATTGAACCTGCGGATGCACGCCATTTAACAGGTGAGCAATGAGGCTGGTAATCGTGCTTTTGCCGTTGGTGCCTGTAATACTAATCCAATCACGGGCGTGTTTGGGTTGATTGAGGCATGCCCAATCGGGTTCAGAAAGTAGTGTAAAGCCCTTGGCTTGCAAGGATTTGACCAAGTCCGCATGAGGGGGAATCCCAGGCGAAAGCACCACGACTTCCGCATGATGAAGCAACTCGTGATTCGCCCCAATTTCAAGCTGTATCTGATTTTTTAGACCTGCGAGGGATTCATCCTTTAAGCGAGCGTGGGGGTTCGAATCGCTGATGAGAATCGAGGCACATCCCACCGCAACCGCCAAACGAGCCGCTGCCTGCCCTGATGTTGAAATCCCCACGATCGACAAGGACGCTGGCACGCCAAAGGCGTGAGAAAGACGCTCTTCCACTTGAAAGAGCTGGTTTTGTTCTTTCGGATGTTCGGGATTTACTTGCAGGTCTTGCATGAAATACACGTCCTTTTAACGCACTAGCTTTGGGGTTTGACGACGATGTTCACCAGTTTATTCGGCACAACAATCACTTTAACGATGTCCATGCCGTCTAAAAATTTCTGCACCGAAGGCGACGCTTTGGCGAGTGCTTCAAGCGTGTCTTTGCCCGTGTCAAAGGCAACAGATGCCTTGTCTCGCAATTTGCCGTTGACTTGAAAAACCACCGTCACTTCATCCGCCACGAGGGCGTCTGCATCGGCGAGGCTCCACGCTTGATCGTGAATGCTTCCCACGCCGCCGAGCTTTTGCCACAATTCTTCGCTAAAGTGAGGCGTAATCGGTGCGGACAATTTCAAGAAGCTCGCCACGGCATGACTAAAAACGGCATCCTTCGGCGATGTCGGCGTATACTTGGCAAAGACGTTCGCAAACGCCCTTAACTTTGCCATAATCGTGTTGAATTGAAAGCCCTCATCTAAATCTTGGGTCACGCCAAAAATGGCTTTATTCGATTCTTGATACAAGTGACGAGCATCCCCTTCTAGGCTTGCATAGGGAGGGACTTCTAGGCTAAAATCAATGGCATCCTTATGGGTGACGATGCTTTGCCAGACTCGACGCAAGAACTTGTAACAACCTTCCACTGCCGAATCTTTCCAGTCAAAGTCTGCGGCTGGTGGCGAATCGCTTAAAATGAAGAAGCGAGCCGCATCCGCACCATATTCTTGGATAATTTCCACAGGCGACACGATATTGCCCTTGGATTTCGACATTTTAGAGCCATCTTTTAGCACCATGCCTTGGGTCAACAAGTTTTTAAACGGCTCATCAAAATCAATCAAACCCCCACGATGCAAGGCTTTCGTAAAAAAGCGTGAATACAACAAGTGTAAAATGGCGTGTTCGACGCCTCCTACATACTGATCAACAGGCAACCACTGGTTGACCAAATCGGCATCGAAAATCGCCGTCTCATTATGGGGATCCACATAACGCAAATAGTACCAGCTCGAACAGACGAAGGTATCCATGGTGTCGGTTTCACGCTTGGCAGGTTTTCCGCAAGAAGGACAAGGCACATTGAGCCACGCCTCATGCTTGGCAAGGGGCGAACCACCTGCACCGCTAAAGGCGACATCTTCAGGCAAAATCACAGGCAAATCGGATTCTGGCACTGGCACAACACCGCAGTCGTCGCAATGAATCATGGGAATCGGCGAACCCCAGTAACGTTGACGAGACACGAGCCAATCCCGCAAGCGGTAATGCACTTTTTTAGACGCATAACCGTCTCGCACGCCTTTTTCGACGATCGCTTCTTTGGCTTCCACGTTAGGCAAGCCGTCAAATTCTTCCGAATTGATGAGAACGCCTTCATCCGTATAGGCGTCTTCCAACGTATACGGCTCATTGCCCTTGTTTTTGGGACGCACCACCTCAGTAATATCCAAGCCAAACTTGCCCGCAAAGGCAAAGTCTCGCTCATCATGTGCAGGCACTGCCATCACCGCCCCTGTGCCGTATTCCATCAGGACATAATCGCTTGCCCAAATCGGAATTTCCGCCTGCGTATAGGGATTCACGGCATACGCCCCCGTAAAGACGCCTGTTTTTTCTCGAGTCAACGAACTACGCTCAATATCCGACATATTTTTCACCGATGCCTTATAGTCATCCACCGCATCACGCTGTTCCGCCGTCACAATGCGTTGAAGCAAGGGATGCTCTGGAGCCAGCGTACAAAAAGTCGCGCCGTAAATGGTATCAGGGCGAGTCGTAAAGACGGTGAAATCTTCGTCGTGTCCCTTTATTTTAAAGGTGATATTCGCCCCAATCGAACGATCGATCCAGTTGGCTTGCATGGATTTCACCCGATCAGGCCAGCCGTCAAGTGTCGCAATGCCGTCGAGCAAGTCGTCGGCGTATTCGGTGATTTTGAAGAACCATTGGCTCATATTGCGTTTTTCAACCAAAGCCCCGCTTCGCCAGCTTTTGCCGTCAATGACTTGCTCATTTGCCAGCACCGTTTGATCGACAGGATCCCAATTTACAGGGGCTTCTTTTTTATAAGCTAGCCCCTGCTTGTACAAATACAAAAAGAGCCATTGCGTCCACTTATAATAGTCTTCACGGCAGGTGTAAATCTCACGATTCCAGTCGTACATCAAGCCCAAGGACTTGAGTTCCTTCTGCATGTTGGCGATATTGTCAAACGTCCACCCCTTGGGAGGCACGCCGTTTTGAATGGCGGCATTTTCCGCAGGCAGACCAAAACTGTCCCACCCCATGGGGTGAAGCACGTTGTAGCCTTGCATTTTCTTATAGCGAGCGATGACATCGGTAATGGCATAATTGCGAACATGCCCCATATGGAGCTTGCCCGAAGGATAGGGAAACATCGACAATACATAGTATTTGGGCTTGGATGTGTCGTGAACATCGGTGTCGTGTTGTTTGTGGGCATCCCAATAGGTTTGCCATTTTTGCTCAATTTGGCTTGGGGCGTATAAGTCGAGTTGTAAAATATCGTCTAGCATTGTGGGGGGAGTCTCCGAGCGTGATTAAACCACTTTATTATCCCACAGTTTACAAAAGTTCACAATAGCCGTACGAAACCCTTTGTGGACGCATAAAAAGAGCTAAACTCTGTTTTTATGTATATGTCGGTGGACTTTGAGTTAATGGAGAATAACTAATCAATGAACATAATCGATAGTGCAAGCCTCGTTAGACAATATTTTTTACCCAAGTTACAAGAAGGCTCTGTTAGAAGAATTTTTCTAGCTGGATTAGGTTTTTTGGGTTCTATAGTAAAAGATAGGTAAAATAGGCTATAATAAAGGGGTATTTGTTTAGTTGGAGAATCCCTTATTTATGACTTATCCTTTAGCCTTACGTCAACTTGCTGTAGAAAAAGTGCGTCAAAAAGAAATGACTCAAGCCAAAGCCGC
>CANGYO010000084.1 GCA_947458095.1 Vampirovibrionales bacterium
ATAGTATTTTAAATAATTTCCCCTACAGTGCCTATACTTTGTCGCTACAATTATTTTGTTCAGTCATGTAGGTCTATCTACACTTCTTCACAAAATAATCTAGGCTCCTCGTCTAGCCTACTGTACGGAAAAATCTTTAAAACACTATATAAGAACCAACAATAACCCTGATGAGGCTTTTTATGTTCCCCACCACTTCCTTAAACCACCACCCATTCACCCAGCGACAAGGGCTTGTGCTGATGAAAAACATTCCTGCGGCTGAGTTGACGGACGTTTTAGACGCCACCACTAAAGCGGTGCTTAGCTCCGAATCAGACCCTTACACCAAAGAACCGCCTACCCAAAAAGGCAAAAGTTCTACACGACGCTACATTCACCAAGAACATATTATTTATCAATTGGTACAACCGTCTAAAACAGGCGATACCTTCACGCAAGCCTTGATTTCTGTGCCAACGCAAATCCCTGAAGGCAAAGCTGAAACCGCAGAAGATCATGCCCGAGATAAGGAAAGCGTGCTACTGAGTACGCTGAAAGCCCAGCTGGATCAAAAAAAGATCTTGGAACATTATTTACCCAAGGATGCCAGTGTGAAAAACCTCTATTACAAGGATTCGTCGCCACTGGATTTTCAGGCAGGCATGGATGTTTGGCAGAACGAAAAGCATCAGCGGGTGGTGGATGTCTTAGACGGTTCCACGTACGATTTAAGCCGAATCGCCAAAAAAGAAGACCGTCTCTTTCACCCTGTTGTACATCACACGGCTTGATTTTGTAAAGCAACTGTGTTAGTTTACCCCTTGTCGATGTGTTTTGATCCTATAAAAAGCTCTGCAAAAGTAGGTTGCGTCATTGCGAGCGTAGCGTGGCAATCTGTAAAGACTCTGTAGGTTGCTTATACCAATTAAACGATTAAATAGCGTCTGGCGTCTTCGTTGTTGCTCGGGTTCTCGATGTGCTTAAGGTCGTCTTTGTACAATCACCCCTCTGCAAGTCTAGACTCCTAGACTCAAGCTCTACGCCATTCAAACGGTGAACAGGTATTACGGCTTCCCTTTTAAGGAAGAGCGGGTAAAGGTACTTTTACAAATTTTTGTATAAGTACTTTGCCCTTCTGCATCATCAAGCCCCCCAAACGGCGTGTGATGCTCCAAAAATGGATCCAACTGCAACGGCTCGTGACGCCCCACAGGAATCGGCGAACTATGCGCCAACGGCTCCACATTACGGTAGCCATACGCCGTTTTAATCCCTGACATCAAAAAGAAAGGCGAAATCCATGGTTTGAGGGCTTGCACGCCTGCCACACTAAAGGCGGTGGGAATGTCGTCCACATGAAGCACGCCATCGGCAAACTCAAGTTTTCGACCACCTGAAGGGGCATGGTGCTTGGCTGATTTGCGACGTCTTAATTGGGATTCTATTTGATCGGACAGCGGGTTGGCAATTAAGGCTCCTGCGTAAATGCCTGCTCCCAAACCAGCGACGACCGTGGCAAAGCGTGCCAATGGGTTGCGAAACTTGGTAAAGCCCAAGGCATTCGACACGGCAAGCCCGATGCCTGCACCAAATCCACACATGGCAATGTTCGCCACATATTGGAAAATACCTTCTTTAATGACGTCATCGTTCTTTTTAGCACTTTTACCTTGTAAGTGATTGGCTAAAAAACCTGACGCCACACCACTCCCTACGCTGGCTAAGCCCACACCTAAAAAGGGTACCGCCGCTTCTTTGGTAAACTCTTTCAGGGTAAGCCCCATCGCTTTTTGGAAAGACTTGAAAGAAAAGCGTCCATTTTCAAAGGCACCTGCAAAGTCGCTTAAGTCTTCATTGGTGGGCAACGCCAATCGCAATTCATGTCGTGTTAAGGCCCGTGTCGCCTTGCGAGCGAGAGACCCATACGAAAATTTACTATGATCGTAGGTATTTAAAACATGAAGATCTTCCGCAATACGTTGCGGTAGTTCCAGTTGAACAATCGCATATCGAGTTTCTTTTTGAGCCTCTTCAGGTAAGCTTTGCAGCCATGCTTGAACGTCTTGGTAAGACGCTTCCACATTATGGCTTTGTTCTATTTTCGTCTTGAGTTCAGCAGGCAATGTCTGAATGCCTTTTTGGGGATCCGCCTTCAACGTGTTGGCACGATCCAAAACCGCTTGCATACTCGCTTGACGAAGTGCTTCCAACTGCGTTTTGGCATTAACGAAAATCATAGCCAGATCCGCATTGCTTTTTTGGAGGTAGATCCCCTCTAGTTTGTCTCTATGGTGAAGACGTACCGCTCTTGCGACCCCGCCGACTTGAACATCCAAGGGAAGCTGCCCTGCTTCAATAGATTGAAAAATATCTTCTGCGGAATTTGGCTTTAACTTGGCTTTGGGATTCAAATTTCCCCACAACAGAGGCGACAACCATGAAAGCCTTTGGTACTGCTTACGAGCTTCTCGTTGACCTTCTGTAAAGACATCACGGTTTTGATCTTTAAAGTATTTAACAGCCGCATTGCTGGTGTTAAAGGCTTGTGCATCAGGCGACATGAGCCACTTTGTAGCTAAAATCGTGGCGATCGTGGGAATGCCCATGCGAATGGCATCATCTTTTAAGCGTTCCTTACGTTCTTGGGGCGTTTTACTTTGGTAGCTGTCTTTACCCGCTTGTATGGCTAGTAAACTGGGGTAGACCAATAGAGGCACACGAGTCGCCCACGGCAAAATAGCGCCATTGGGGTGATCCAAATAAGTGCCGATGCTACTCAGTTTTAAAGCCACGTTACTCATTGTTTTAACAACATCTTTCTAGGGAGCCATGAAACAGAAGAACTCATTAGTTATATAACGTACGGACACGTTTTTATTGTGCTAGGGGATCTTCTTGCTATTGAGAATCATTTTCAATTAAGAGAATATCAAAAGGAAGGGGGCTTGTCAATGCTTCTTTTTAAAAATTAACCGTATTTGGCATTCCGTTATGTTTCGACTATAATAAAAACACTTATTTCTCCAACGCATAAGGACTGTTGCTCATGCCTAAAAAATTATACAATGTCGCTATTTTAGGAGCCTCTGGTTTAGTGGGAGGCAAAATCCTCGCCTTCTTAGAAGAGCGAAACTTTCCGATTAACACGCTCAAGCTTTTGGCGTCCAAGCGTTCAGTGGGGCAGACCTTGCTCTTTCAAGGCAAGCCCATTACCATTGAAGAAGCCACGCCCGATGCCTTTGAAGGGGTCGACATTGTACTTGCCAGTGCAGGAGGTTCCGTTAGCGAAGCCCTTGCACCTGAAGCCGTCAAACGTGGGGCGGTCGTCATCGACAATACCAGCCATTACCGCATGCACCCCGACGTGCCACTTGTGGTTGGCGGCGTCAATGAAGAGGCGTTATTGTCGCATCAAGGGATTATCGCCAATCCGAATTGCTCGACCGCTCAATTGATGCCCGTGCTTAAAACGATTCACGCCTTAGCAGGCTTAGAGCGTGTGATCGTCAGCACCTATCAATCCGTCAGTGGCGGAGGCAAAGAAGCCCTCGACGAATTACGAGCAGAACTGGCTCACGATTTTGAGCATGGGCAACTCAAAGGACGCTCCGACGCCTTTGCTGAATCCACCTTTGATCGGCAGATTTTCAAGCGTTCCATTGCCTTTAATCTCATTCCGCATATTGATGTGTTTAGTGAAGACGGCGTGGAAGCAGGCTACACCAAAGAAGAGTTAAAACTCATTCACGAAACCCAAAAGATTTTGAGCTTGCCGAATCTACCCATTACCGCAACGGCGGTGAGGGTTCCTGTTTTGGTCGGGCATAGCGAATCGGTAACGGCGGATTGTTCCCGTGCCGTGTCGCTTGAATCGCTCACCCAAGCCCTGAAAGAAACGCCTGATGTGGTGGTGGCAGACAGTCATCAAGGCTATTTCACCCCACGAGAAACCGCTCATACCGATCCTGTTTACGTGTCTCGCATCCGCAAGGATACCTCAAACCCTGAACGAGGCTTTAACCTGTGGGTCGTCTCAGACAATCTCCGTATTGGGGCAGCCCTAAACGCCGTGCGTATCGCCGAAGCCTTGGTGCGTTTGAATAAAGTTGCTGTTCCAAAAGCCCGTCCTTCTTTTTAACCGATGTTTACCGATTGCTAATTGAGGTTTTTTCGACATGAATGCCATTGCTAAAGTCATTACCGCTTGTGTGACGCCCTTTTCTGAAGACGGCAGGTCTGTAGATGCCAAGCGTTTTATCGCCTTATGTGAATATCTCATTCAAAACGGCAGTGACGGCTTGTTAGTGCATGGCACCACAGGTGAAGGACCGACTTTGACGCTTGAAGAAAAAAAGCAGTTGATTCGCTTGACGAAAGAGGTGATTGAAGCGTATGCGTCGCCTGTGCATCTCATGGCATCGATCAACGGGAATGACACGCAAGCCGTCGTGGAACAAGTGCAAGAACTGCTTAATCAAGCGGAGCATCCCGATTCGTTGCTGGTGGTGGTGCCGTTTTATAATAAACCCACGCAAGCTGGCATGATCGCTCATTTTGAAGCTGTTGCGAATGTCGCCGAAGGCATCCCGATTGTCATTTATAACATCCCCAATCGTACAGGGGTCGCAATGCAGGCAGACACGATGAAGACCCTGCATGATCGTTTGGGTGGGCAGCTTTTGGGCGTTAAACAAAGCGACGCTAGCATGGATGCGTTGAGTGCCATTACTCGCCTTTTGCCTTACGACGAAACAGGTTTTGTGGTCTGGTCAGGCGATGATAGTTTGACCTTGCCCATGCTTGCCTTGGGGGCAAAAGGGGTGATTAGTGTGTCGAGTCACTTGATTGGTCGTGAACTCCATGGAATGATTGAAGCCTTTGAAGCAGGCAAAACCGCCAAAGCCTTGACGCTTCAGCATCAAATGCTCCCCACCATGCGAGCCTTATTTCAAGTCACCAACCCGATTTTGGTCAAAGCGTGCATGGCACAACAGGGTTTTGTGCATCCGAGTATGCGTTTGCCGATGTTGTTGGAAGACGAGCATCAGGCACTGGCTTCACTGATTTTAAATCAGCAAAAGACGTTGGCTTTATAGTTTTTTGGACTTTCGTTTTCGTTTATAGAAAGCTCTGCAAAAGTCCTGTCCCCTCTCCTTGAGGAGAGGGGACAAAGCAAAGACTTGCCGACAACGCAAAAACGCGAGGCTTCCTAGCGGACGGCAGGAACAACGGGAAAGCGAGAGGGGTGGGATAACTCATTCACGAAGTGAATCTACCCCTTTAGGAAGGAGAGGTTGGGAGAGGAAACCAACGGTTTTCTTTCCCAAGAGAAAAAGTCAGAGACTTTTTCGACGGAAGGGGGGCGACCAAGACCCTCCCTCCCTTAAGCCGCCTTTAGAGG
>CANGYO010000085.1 GCA_947458095.1 Vampirovibrionales bacterium
ATAGCCCTGATTTGAACCCAATTGAAAAACACTGGGCAAAATTAAAGCAGGGGGTCACTTCTTTGCTTCGTCAAGGCTTAAGCATGGAGGAAGCGTTGGTTGTCTACTTCCAAAATAAATAGCCTGTTTTATTTATCTTTTACTATACTCCTTTTTGACTTCTTATCAGCAACACATTTAAATTGTTTAGCAGTCTACTTTTTCTTTCATAGAAGTGTTTGAAATAATTTTGCTTGTATTCAACCCACAGAGGTGTAGAACAAAAGAGTCACCACTGTATGGTTGATGATTTAAATATACTATATAGTGTTTTAAAGAGTTTCCCTTACAGTGTCTATACTTTGTCGCTACGATTATTTTGTTCAGTCATGTAGGTCTATCTACACTTCTTCACAAAATAATCTAGGCTCCTCGTCTAGTCTACTGTACGGAAAACTCTTTAAAACACTATAGAAGGCTCTGCAAAAGTCTAAAAAGCCTCTTACTCCCTCCCCTTTAAGGGGAGGGTTGGTGTGGGGAGTAGATGTAAACACTGGCTTTTGGACATCCCCCCCTCTCCCTAGCCCTCTCCTCATTTTGGAGGGGGGACAAAGCAAAGCCTTGCCGACAACGCAAAAACGCGAGGCTTCCTAGCGGACGGCAGGAACAACGGGAAAGCGAGAGGGGTGGGATAAACTCATTCACGAAGTGAATCTACCCCTTTAGGAAGGAGAGGTTGGGAGAGGAAACCAACGGTTTTCTTTCCCAAGAGAAAAAGTCAGAGACTTTTTCGATGGAAGGGGGGCGACCAAGACCCTCCCTCCCTTAAGCGCATTTAGAGGTGTCGGAGAACCTTTGTGCGTCCAAAGGTCTCTGACAGCACCAGCTATAAAAGGAACAGAAAAACCCAAAAAACAGACAATCTTAAAATATCGCTTCTCACCAAAAAAGTGTCTCAACCCTGATGATGCGTCTTTTCCCACTTAAACGGGGCGTTTGGCTTAAATAAAACCTTCCCAAAGCTGTAAAACACAATCGGGAACCAGACGGCGGTCATGTAAATGCCCGTCAACACCGCCGCCTTAAAGGCTTCCACACGAGGCGGATGCTCAAAACGTCGGATCGCATTATACAAGGTCGGAATAAACGCCAAACCAAACATCGGTAACAACGCCACCGCCAAAAGCTGATGCAAAAGAGTCACCTGCCCAAAGAAGGTGGCTCCCCCCACGACGAAAAGTTCCAAAACCATTAAAATAGGGAAAAGAAAGTTAATCCAATACGCAAACATATCGGTGCGGGTGCGTAAGCTGGCTTCTTTTGAAAAAAGAATGGCACCGCCAAAATCCAAGTAACGACGCAACGATCCTTCCGCCCAACGTTCCCGTTGCTTGAGCAAAGGCTTAAATTGCGTGATGCCTTCTTCGTAAACGCTGGCTTGGTGTGCAAAACGAATCAACCAGCCCTTCAAATGCAAGCGAGTCGACAGATCCAAATCATCGGTGATACTATTTTCGTTCCACAAGCCCACATCTTCAACGGCGTCACGCTTGATGAGAAAGCCGTTGCCTCTGAGTTCTACCGCTGAACCAGCGAGGTCTCTACACCACTGAATATGGGCGTCTAGGGTATATTCCCACTGCTGGCATTTGGTGAGAAAATTGTGTTCAGCGTTGCCAATCATTTTACGGGCTTGTACCGCAGCGATGCGGTCGTCCTGCTCTAGGTACGCCAGTAGTTGAGGAAAAAAATCGGCTTCAATACGAGCATCGGCATCGAAAATGGCGAGAATGGGGCTTTTGCTTAAGGCAAGGGCATCATTCAACACAGCCGATTTACCAGCGACGGCTTCAGGCGGTCGATGCACCACATTCAAGCGTGCCTGCCACTGCGGATTCGCTTCGAGCAAGGCTTCTAGCACCAAGTGCGTGCCGTCGGTAGAACGGTCATTCATCACCCACACATCGTAATGTTCAGGGGTGACGCTCATAAAATGGGTGATGCTTTCCGCAATAACGCCCACTTCATTATGAGCAGGTAAAATCACGCTGATAGACGCATCCACAGGCACTTGTTCAGGCACAATATCAATGAGATTTAAGCCTTCTTTTTTAGCTTTAAAGCGTTTAACGACGAGAATCCCCGACAAAAAAATCACATAAATCAAAAGAAAACTCACCAAGCCCAACGGCACGGAAATTTGAGGCACATAGATTTCAGCGGTGACAAAAATACCCAAGAACACCGCCAACCAAATGGCTAAATTACGTTGCACACGGCGATGTTCAAAGAAGGCTCGAATGCTTTCTCTCGTGGGCAAATGTTGAATCGTAAAGGGGGGTTTTAAAAGCATGGGCAAGGACATAGTCTCTTTTTATAGATGTACACTCTATCATAGCATAGTATCTTAAGTTCTGCAAAACCTTACAACACCGATTCAATCGCTTCAAGCAAGGCTTTCGCCTTTTTGAGCGATTCTTTCCATTCCGCACGAGGCGCCGAATCATACACAATGCCCGCCCCTGCCTGCAAACGCACGCAGTACGGTTGAACGTCCACATCCGCAGGCGTGTATTGAAAGGGCTTGATCGGCAAGAGATGAATCGTGCGAATGAGGATGTTGAAATCCATGTGTTGAGCCTGCGTGTCGATGTAGCCCATGCTCCCTGTGTACACCCCACGAGCGGTTTGCTCAAGTTCGGCTAGCTTTTGAATGCAACGTAATTTGGGGCATCCTGTAATGGTGCCACCAGGGAAAAGTGCATCCAAAATGGCAACTTGCGAAACGCCTTCGGCTTGCCTGCCTTCTACGTTAGAAACCACATGCGTGACATGCGAATAACGCTCCACACTCATCAATTCATCCACATGCACCGTGCCTGCTTGGCAGACCTTGCCGAGATCGTTGCGTTCTAAATCCACCAGCATCAAATGTTCAGCTCGTTCTTTTTCAAGCGAAAGTAGCTCCGCTTCAAGCAGGCGTTCCGCTTCTGCGGTTTGCCCCCGACTGCGAGTGCCAGCTATCGGACGGGTCGACAGCACACCAGCGTCCTGCTTAATGAGCCGTTCAGGCGAATTGCTCAATACCCACCCCTGCGGACTCTTCCACAAGCCTGCAAACGGCGACGGGTTGCGATGCGTGAGGGCTTCAAATAATCGCCACGGCTCAAGGCTCGCCTGCCGTTGCCACTGCACGGAAAGGTTGGCTTGATAGAGTTCCCCTGCTTCAATCCACGCTTTAATTTGTTCGACGCCTGCTTCAAAATCCGCTTGGCTTAAGGACGGCGTGTAAGCGTCCAACCAAGTGGGCTGAAAATCTTGAAAAGCAAAATCAGGCGTGGATCGTTCTTCTTGAAGAAGCTGGTTGATAGTGGTCGCAATACGAGCCTGTTCGTCTTGAGAGGTTGTAATCGCATAAAGCACGCCGTTTTGATAGTCCATTACCAAACGATGCGTATAGCGAATGAATCGATGCGTCGCCACCGCTGGCTGACTTTGAGGCATGGCGGACAAAGACGCCAACTTGTCATGCCACAACCACGACGCTTCATAGCTCAATTGTGCAAAAATCCCCGATGTGCTAGGTAAAAAATCAGGTAGAAAGTCTAAATCAGAAGGAGCGTCAAGGGATTGAGCTTGTTCATTTAGCCAATTTTCAAGCACCTCATTGAGTTCACTTGCTTGATGAATCCTAACGCCTTGGGCTTGAGCGTTCACATACACCTGCTGATGCACGACATCCAAGCGTTGTATACTGTCTGAATTGCCGTAGCCTGCGAGTCCCCATTGGTGGAGGGGGGATGCTTCACACAAGGGGGCATCGAGCAAGGTGACATACGCCATCGATTCGCTGAGGGCTTGGGTGAGACGCATCAAAAAAAGCGGATGCCGTTTTAGATCAACCTCATACGCCTGCCACAGGAGCGTTTCACTTAACTTAGACGGCACAGGCATTCCACACCGCTTCGGGGATATCCGCATTGTGGTAGACCTTGTTCACGTCATCGTGGTCTTCCAGCAAGCCGATGAGCTTGATGAGGGGCTTGGCAATGGCGAGATCGTCTACGACGGTTTCGGTGCCACAAATACGAGTCAACTCAACGGTTTCTGGCGTAAAAGGAAGCGTGGCGATTTCCGTTAAGGCTAAACAAACGTTGTTTAACGCCTTGGCATCCGTGATGATTTCCACAAAAAGATCGCCGTCTTCGTTGTGGGTAAAGACATCGTGGGCTTCGGCTTCGATTGCCCATTCCACCCACTGATTCGCCTCGTCTTCGTTTTTCGCTTCTATCACGATGCGTCCAAACGGTTCGAACATAAAGGCGACGCATCCGTCCTGCCCCAAATTGCCGTTTTGCTTGTTGAAGTAACTGCGAATGTCGCCTGCGGTGCGGTTGCGGTTGTCGGTTTCGCATTCAATAAAAATAGCGATGCCTCCTGGCCCGTAGCCTTCGTAGCTCAAGGATTCGAGATCGTCGCCTTTTAAGGCGCCTGTCGCTTTGGCGACGGCATTTTCGATGTTGTCTTTAGAAAGACCGCCAGCTTTGGCGGCGTCAATCGCCCCACGTAGGCGAAAGTTGCTCGACGGGTCGCCTCCGCCTTGTCGTGCGGCGGACATGATTTCTCGAGAGTAGCGAGCCAGTGCGACGCCTTTTTTAGCGTCGGATGCCGCTTTTTTGTTTTTGATGGCCATCCAGCGTCCCATGGGGGTGTCTCCTATGCGTTGGGGATCTGTCCCCCCTCCTAATTTTAGGAGGGAAAACACCTTTCTCATTCACGAAGTGAATCTACTCCTTTAGGAAGGAGAGGTTGGGAGAGGAAACCAACGGTTTTCTTTCCCAAGAGAAGCTTTAGCTTCGACGGGTTAGGGGGCGGTTAAACTCACATACAGCGTCTAGGGTTTAACCTCACCCTCGAACGTCTTTCAGACGTTCTCTTCCCTCTCCTAAAATTAGGAGAGGGGACAAAGCGAAGAAGGTAGATTCTTCAATTCCTCTATTAAAATAGCATAGATACGCCAATTGCTCAAATGAAAATCGTCATGGCGTCGTATCGATGCCATGACGATAGGGGGAGAATTACTTGGATCCGCCAGGATTGTTAATCTCTAGCTTTTTATTGGAAAGATCTACTTGCTGCCTGAGGATACAGAGAAATAGCGAAAATATTATGAGTGGCGTAAAAAGTGAGGAAATGGAGTGATTTTTCCTGAAATTGCCTCAATTATACCCCTGAAGTCCCTCTATATCGTCTATTTCCTAGAAAAAGGCACACTACCCCCTCGCCAAA
>CANGYO010000086.1 GCA_947458095.1 Vampirovibrionales bacterium
CGTCCAAAGGTCTCTGACGACGACCAGCTCAAGAAACAAGCTAGAAATCCAAAATAATTGAAAATAAGCTTGCAGGTTTTTCCTCCTTAACTTACAATTAAACTAGTTTCATTTGTAGATATAAAGGACATCATTATGCCAGCTCCCTCTTCCAAGTTTAAGAAATTGCCTCCGTACCTGTTTGCGGAAATTGATCGTAAAATTGCCGAAAAAAAAGCACAAGGTATCGATATTATTAGCCTCGGCATTGGTGATCCTGATCTTCCCACGCCTGAACCGATCGTTACCGCTATGCAAGCTGCCGTTGCGGATGCTGACACCCACAACTACCCCCCCTACCACGGTACGCAAGAGTTCCGTCAAGCCGTCGCCAACTGGATGAACACCCGCTTTGGCGTCACCGTCGATGCTGAAACGCAAGTGCTTTCCTTGATTGGATCGAAAGAAGGCATCGCTCACATGATTCTAACCTACATCGAAGGCGAGCAGGATGTCGTGCTTTGCCCAAGTCCGGGTTACCCCGTGTACGAAAACTATACCTTACTCTGTGGTGGAACGCCTTACACGATGCCGTTATTGCCTGAAAATAACATGGTGCCTGATTTAACCGCCATTCCTGAAGACATTGCCAAACGTGCGAAATTGTTGTGGTTGAACTACCCGAACAATCCCACAGGAGCAATTATTTCGGAAGAAAAAATCAAAGAAGTCATCGCCTATTGTAAGAAGTATGACATTTTATTATGTCATGACAACGCCTATAGCGAAATGACTTACGACGGCTACAAAGCCCCGTCCTTCTTGGCTTATGAAGGGGCGGAAGACGTTTGTATTGAGTTCTTTTCATTGTCGAAAATGTACAATATGACAGGCTGGCGTGTCGGTTTTGCCACAGGTAACACCGCAGCCGTTCAAGCCTTAGGCACCCTCAAAAACAACACAGACAGTGGCGTTTTTAAAGCCGTGCAAAAAGCCGCCGCCGTGGGACTCAACCATAGCGAAGCACTCACCAGTGGCTTGAATGCCATTTACGGCAACCGTCGACGCTTATTTGTGGAAGGCTTGCGTGAATTGGGCTGGCAATTGCCCATGCCTGAAGCCACCTTCTACTTGTGGTTGCCTGTGCCGACTGGCTTTACGAGCGTCGAGTTTGTGAGTTACTTGCTTGAAAATGCGGGCATCGTCGTGCCACCGGGGACGGGTTACGGAGCGGTGGGTGAAGGGTACTTTAGAGTCGCTTTGACCGTGCCTGATGCTCGCTTGACTGAAGCCTTGCAACGCATGAAAGACGCAGGCATTCGCTTTGATATGAAGACAAGCTCCAACGCCTGTTCTTTATAAGTTTCGCAAGGGGATTTCACACGAAGTCCCCAATTTTCTCTTTGATTAAAATAAGGATCCACCCTCATGTTTTCACGCTTTTTGTCGCTTTTATTGCTAGGATGCGTCCTCGTCTCGTCGACCGGTCTGCTTCAAGCATCTAACACAACACCTTCTAAAAGCATCGTGAAAACAACGGTAAAACCCTTTTATAATGCGAAATTTCCTATTCCAACAGTAACGCCTGCCCTCATTAGCCCAATCCCTTCTTCTATTCGCTTTTTTGCGTTGGGTGACACGGGTTCAGGCTCAGAAAACCAAAAAGCCGTCGCTACTGCGATGACCATTCAAGCCAAAGCCTACGCTTCCGCCAAAAGCAGTCCCACCGCCGTGAAAGGCGTCATGCACTTGGGCGATATTATCTACCCCGTGGGCGATGCCAAAAAACACGGCGACCGCTTGGTGAAAACCATGTACAAAGGACTCGGTGACTTGGGCGTGCCGTTTTACTTTAGCCTCGGCAACCACGATATGCTCACGAATCACGGGCAGGATGTGGTCGATACCTTACATATTCCGCAAAAAACCTATTATAAAGTGGCGGTGTCGCCTTTGGTGGATTTTTTCGCCATTAACACGAATACCTTCAACAAAACGCAAGAAATTTGGCTTCAAACGGCGTTGCAGCAAAGCAAAACGCCTTGGAAGATCGTGTATGGGCATCATCCGCTGTATTCCACGGGGTCTCATGGGCAGGACAATGACTTGAAGATTCTGCGGTCTAAGCTAGAACCCCTTCTCATTAAATACAAAGTGGATGCCTATTTGGCAGGGCATGACCACAACTACGAGCGTTTTGCGACCGCCAGCACTCAAGCCAAAGGCTTGCCTTATTTACAAGTCGTTTCGGGTGGAGGCGGTGCGTATTTGAGAGAAAAACGTACGTTTCTGAAAGCCCATTGTAAGTCTGAAGACACGCAATCCACTAAGGTGAAAACGGACAAAGGGGTCGTTATTACGCAAAAATGCACCGAACCGTTCTTTCCCACGACGCTGTTTTACGACAAAACGCATTATCATTACTTAGATTTAGCCTTCACCGCAAAGTCGCTCAACATCAAAGTGCGAGGCACGTCAAACCAAGTCTTGGACGAAGTAACGCTTAAAAAATAAGCCTATAAAGGCTTTTCGGTTTTACAGGCTTATGCTATAATGAAACTGTTTCAGAGTGAAATCTATGAAAGGATTGCTTATGTCTCTATCGAAAACCTTGGGTTCACGCAATGTTTGGGTCTTGTTCTTTTCTGCCTTAAGCATTTCCTTATTGGTGCTTTTACTGTTGTTTAGCTTTTTCTTTAAAAACCTTGATTTTAAAGTCAAAACCAAAGAACTCGACGAAGCCCCCACCCTTGAAACAGGCATTAATATGCAAAATACCGAAGTCAGTTCTCCTGAAGAAGAGGGCTTAGATCCCCAAGAATTGAAGGACCGTCTGCGCTTAAACGTGCCTGATGAAGCAGGACGCTTGAGAAATCAAAGCACGACCAAGAAAAAGACGGATGCTTATGTGGGCGTAGATGCCCCCAAGCGTAAAGCAGTGGCAAAACCCTCGTTGGCTCCCACCCCAGTGAGTGCTGAAACGCCTGAAACCGCTTCCGTTGAAGCAACCAGCCCTACGCCTGAAGCGACGCCAAAAGCGGTTGCTGTGGTACAGAAGTTCCGTGTTTACTTGGGCGGGTTTTTTAGCCGTGGAGACGCTGAAGCGACGCAAAGTCGCTTGAAGGCTCAAGGTTATAATTCTATCGTGAAACAAAGCAGTGGGGGCTTTGAAGTTCAACTCGGCATTTATAACGATGAATCTACGGCTAAAAGTGTCGCAACTGCTACGGGTGCTAGCCTTGAGGCATTTTAAGCATTTATGGGATTACACACCTTTCACACCCAAACCCTAAAAGTTCGCTCGGCTGTACTTGTCTTTAAAGAAGGACGTTTGTTGTTGATGCAACAAAATGGCAAGCCCTTTTGGGTCTTACCAGGTGGGACACTTGAAGAAGGTGAATCGATTGCCGACTGTGCCGTTCGAGAAATGGAAGAAGAAGTGGGCATGAGCGTTTCACTTGTGGGGATGCTCGCCCTTTCTGAATTTGCTGACTCGAAGCGTCATGTGGTAGACGTCACCTTTTTAGGGACTTACGAAGCAGGAACTTGCATTTGGAATCCTCCTTATCCTGAGAATATTGATCATGTGGCATGGGTGACTGAAGCCGAGTTTAAGGCGTTATCCCTCAAACCCGACTGTTTGCATACGCTGATTGCTCACGAATGGCAGACGCTTTTAAAGGGTAAGCTGCCTATTTTAAAGGATACTTACTTGGGCTTGACCTCTTATAGCTGAATTTCAGCTATAAGAGGCGTATTATTATTTTCAAGGTTTGCAAAATCTCTATTGATATAGTGGTATGAACGATATTTTGTGTAAAGACTTTGTTTAGGTTAGAATGAAACAATAGCGGGTTGCCTACGGGCTGTCTTCAAAAAGCCCATAATGGGTATTTTCTATGTCAAAACAAGCCGTTTTTCCTTGAAATTCGAACGTTCTTGACTATTTGAAGACAGCCACGAATGAAGGATCAATGAAGAAAGTACAGACCTATGACCGTTGAAACACGGATTGAAGATGCGATGCAAAGCCAGTTAGACGCCCTAGAAGCCAAACTGGCAGAAAATCTGGAAGGCGTTCAGAAAGCACTGGCTGTGGTGCAACAGCTTCGTAACCCTGAGGGCGGATGTCCGTGGGATCTGGGGCAGACGCATCAAAGCTTGACGCCTTTTATGATCGAAGAAGCCTACGAAGCGGTGGAAGCGATGCAAGCCAGCTCGTCAAACACCCCTGAATCCACGACCGCTTTAAAAGATGAATTGGGCGATGTCTTATTGCAAGTCTTGCTCAATAGCCAAATCGCTGAAGATGAGGGGCTTTTCACCTTTCAAGACGTCTGTTCGCACTTGGCGGAAAAACTGATTGTACGGCATCCGCATGTGTTTAAGCCACAATCGCACACGGCAGAGATTGATTCGCCAGAAGCGGTGACGGCTCAATGGCAGGCGATTAAAGCCAGCCAGTCCGCCCAAAAAGCAGGATCGGTTTTAGATGGCGTGCATAAAGGGCAAGCGGCGTTGGCTCGAGCAGGCAAAATCAGCAAAAAAGCGGTCAAAGCAGGCTTTACTTGGCCTGATGATGCCACCCTGTGGGCGTGCGTGATGAGTGAGTTCGACGAAATCAAAGCCGAAATGGAAGCCACGCCTCGCAAGCCTGACCGCTTGCAGGATGAAATGGGCGATGTCTTTTTTGCCTGTGCCAGCTTAGCCAAGCAAATTGGGGTGGAGCCTGAAACTGCCTTGGTGCAAGCAACCGCCAAGTTTGAACAACGATTCCGCTACATGGAGTCCTTGATTTTGGCGGACGGTCATGCGTTGGGGGATCTTGATTTTCAAACGTGGGATGCCTACTGGAATCGTGCCAAATCAGACTTGCGTGCCACTGGACTTTGTTCTTGAATTTTTGTTCCTTTACAATTTGGATTTTTAGTTCCATTTATAGCTTGTGTTTGGATTTCTAGCTCTGTTTAAGGTTACTCGTTTGTCAGAGACCTTTGCTCCGCCAAAGGTCTCAAACACCTTATGTATGAAATAATAAAAAAGCTCTAGGCGATCGTCCGACACCCTGGTTTTTTACAACCGATTTAGAGTCCGATCCCTAGAGTCTTTTTTAACACTTGTCACATTCGAA
>CANGYO010000087.1 GCA_947458095.1 Vampirovibrionales bacterium
CTGGCGGCTTCTCGATGCCCATTGCCTGTTTTCTTCACACCACCAAACGGCAAGTGAACTTCCGCCCCAATGCTCGGGGCGTTCACATACGTAATCCCTGCTTCAAGTGCTTCGACGGCTTGAAAAGCATGGCTCATATTATTCGTGAAGATCGCTGAAGACAAGCCATAATCGACGCCATTGGCAATCGCAATCGCTTCTTCTAACGTGTCAAAGCTCATGACCGCAAGCACAGGACCAAAGACCTCTTCTTGAGCGATCCGCATGGTGGGCGTTACCCCGTCCAAAATCGTGGGAGCCACAAAGTAGCCGTCCGACTCTAGTTGATGCCCCCCACATAAGACGCTCGCCCCCTCCGTTTGGGCAATGGCGATATAATCCACCACACGCTTAAGTTGTGTCGGGTTGATAATCGGACCAATATCCGCCCCTTCAAGGGTATTACCCACCACAAGCTTTGCCGTTTCTGCTAAGAGCAATTCCAACAAGCGTGCTTTAACGGCATGATGCACCAACAAACGGCTGGTGGCGGTGCATCGTTGACCGCTGGTACCAAAGGCTCCCCATGCGATGCCTTCTGCGGCGAGTGCTAAATCGGCGTCATCCATCACGATACACGCATTTTTTCCGCCAAGCTCTAATGCCACTCGCTTGAGTTGAGTTCCACATTGTGCCGCAATCGTTGCCCCTGTTTCACTTGAACCTGTAAAGCTAATCAGCCGTATATCAGGGTGATTCACGATCGCTTGCCCTGTTGTTTCGCCGATGCCTTGCACCAAGTTTAAGACGCCTTTGGGCAAGCCTGCTTCTTCAAAGACTTCGACAAAGCGTTGCCCCATTAAGGGCGCATCTTCCGCAGGTTTAAAGACGATCGTATTACCCGCCAACAAACAAGGCAGAATCTTCCAGCTCGGCACCGCAATCGGGAAGTTCCACGGGGTAATCAAGCCACAAACGCCCACAGGCTGACGCATCGTCATCGCCCACTTATTCGGCAATTCAGATGGCGTGGTCTGTCCATATAATCGACGCCCTTCCCCAGCGACAAAATACGCCATATCAATCGCTTCTTGGATGTCTCCACCTGCTTCGACAAGACTTTTGCCCATTTCACGAGTCATTTCTTGCGTTAAAGACGCCTTGTCTCGCTCAAGCAATTGAGCCACTTTAATCAAGATTTTCGCCCGTTCAGGCGCAGGCGTGGCTTTCCATTTAGGGTAAGCCTCTTGAGCGGATTTTACCGCCAAGTCGACGTCTTCAAGGGTAGAAGCGGGAAAGCTTCCGATGAGATCTTGCGGATTGTTAGGGCTGCTATCATCAAAGCGTGCTTGGGAAACGGGGTCTTGCCATTGCCCGTTGATGTAATTCAGTCCTTCAATCAAAGCGTTCATAAGATGTTACCTTTGTTACAATTTTTCAGGGTAGACCATGCCAAATATCAAACTCTATCATACAATAAACATAATGAAGCCCCTAAAACAGACGTCTTTAAGGAATGCCATGCAAGCGACCTCTCGTGAACGCCTCCATCCCCCTCCGACACCATGGCGAACTACGCATGTTGAAATCCCCTTACGGGTGGTGGCACATCAGCTAAACGTGCCGACCTATTTGGTTTTACGTTTGGCGAGTCGATTAGGCTTTTTTAGTGCAGAAGCCTCACAAGGGCAGGGCAATTACTTGAGTAAGGCGATTCAAAAAGAAGGCGTGTTTTTTTCGCCTCAACAATGTGCCGCCATGCAAGACGCCATTTCTCAACTCAAAGCAGGGCAGTCTTGGCAGGATTTAAGCACCTTTGAAGAACGTACCCCCCCCGTTTCCCAAGTCAAGGTGACGCCCTTGTATGTGAAAGCCTTGCAAGGCAAGGCGTGGTTACCGCAGTATGAGCGTCCGCCTTTGAATCAAGAGGCTAAGCCAGAGAAAAAAGTGCCTCCCAAGGTGGGGGAAAGTCCTGTATCAGGCAAGCGAAACCCGTTTGGTAAAGCAAAGCCGTTTCAGCGATTGAATCATACACAGGCGATTTGGACGAATCCGCCTGAAGGCAAGCACCCCTTTTTGCGGTAGTCCTGCCCCCTCCCCTTTAAGGGGAGGAAAACAACCTTTCTCATTCACGAAGTGAATCTACCCTTTTAGGATGGAGAGGCTGGGAGAGGAAACCAACGGTTTTCTTTCCCAAGAGAAAAAGTTTACTTTTTCGACCATGGTGGGGTGGGGAGTAGATGTCACCACTGGTTTTCAGACATCCCCCCCTCTCCCTAGCGTAGCCCGCCATCGGCGAGGCGTGCTCCTCAGGAGAGGGAACAGGACTTTTTAAATCTCCCACAACGGGAACCTAGCCAAATCCTTAAAAAATCTCTTTTTTTTTAGGCAAGTGTCCCTTCTTGTGCTATACTATTAGTAAATAAACACAAGATTTTAAGGACAATCCTCATGCCACCGCTTGGACGCTACCCTTCTTTTTACTCGACTCCACCAGCAAGCCCTGCGAGTACGACGGCATCGATGCCGTCTGCTTCGACGACCCTGTCTTCCGCAGGCGGAGGCGGTGGTTCGCTCTTGGGATTCGGTGCCTTGGGATTTCAATCGGCGATGCTGGGTTCGGCGTCTAGCGGTGCTAGCGATCGTTTAGACAAGGTTTCCACCGCCCTATTTCACTACTTAATGTGATGTTGTTTGAGTAAATCGTTAATGGCGTTGATATGGATACCGCTTTCAGGCGGATAATGAGTTGGTGACTCTTTAAGAATTAACCCCAAACACCCGATTACCGACGTCCATGAGATGTTGGTGAAATTGTGGGGAAAGAAAGTCTGTAGGTGCCGTATTATACATAGCTTCTTGTTTTTTAATAGGTATAGAAGGATCTTTAAACAGATGAAAAACAAAATAATTGTCTTGCTTGAAGAGATCCCCTAATGACAAGGCTTCCACACTAGGCTCATGTTGTAATTGATCGTAAATCAGTAATTTTACCTCATTTAATTTGTGAAGATTATTTTTTGCGTTTTGAGTTGACTGTAATAGTGCAAGAGCCTCTTTTAATGCCCCTTCTTCACTTTCGTGCAAACCCACTAAAGAAACCGCATGCACACCTCTCCATGGCGAACCAATCAAGGTTCCAACTCTTCCACTTGCCAATCCTTCAAGCACTTGAGCAATATCTTTTCCTTCAAAGCCATTCCACGTATGTGTACTATATGTACCTTTATCAAAGATATATTCACTTAAGAAATGGGGGACAAGCGATGAAACATGGCCTCCTGATTCACCAAATTGCCCTCTTTCATTTAAAGTTTTTCCCCATTGGTTAGGGCAAGCCTCCCTAAGGAATCGAAAGGCTCTGCTTTTTGCCTCTTGAAGATTACCACTTAACACCGCAACCAAACGTTTTTTCTCTTCAGACGTTTTAAACTTAGTAAGACGGTTATAAAGCCTAAGGGAATTAAGCGTAGACATGGTATGGCACGAGACACCTTCATTACCAGGGAACATAACCTCTTGGCAAAGCTTATTAAGTGAATCGAAGCCTGTCTTTTCTTTAGCGTCAACCCTGACTTTAGACTTCTTTTGTCCAGTAGGAGAAACGGATTTTTTTGTACGTTTAAAGGGGCTTTTATAGTGTTTCCACAATACAAAGCTTAAGCTTCCTGCGATAATTACCCCTAAAGCCCCTAGCACATAGGGTAGCGTCGGATCCTGTGTCGTTTTTTGGAGGGGTGGGGGCGTTTTTTGAGCAGGCGAGGCATGCACCTTTGGGTTCGACACCGCATTTAAAACGTTTTGATGACTTAGGGGATACGGTTGTGCATTTCCTGAACTTAACGCCGACATGGTATTTCCTCGAAGCTTGCCTTCATCATACGTATAAGCATAAACGCAGGGTTATCTATTTTTGTGCTAGTAATTTTTTCCATTCTAAGCACAAATGCCCTACAACAAATCAGGACGCACCTGCTTCGTTTTTTTGAGAGACTCCGCCTTTCGCCATGCGTCTATCGCCCCATGATGCCCACTGAGCAAGACATCAGGCACCGCAATGCCCTCATACACCGCAGGTTTCGTATAATGCGGAAAATCAAGCAAGCCGTTGTAAAACGAATCATTTTCAACGCTCGACGCCTCTTTCACCACGTTGGGTATAAAACGAGCCACCGCATCGAGCATCGCCAAAGCAGGCAGTTCACCGCCTGTCAACACAAAATCCCCAATACTGATTTCTTCCATTTGCGGAATTAAGTCCAGTAAACGTGCGTCAAAGCCTTCATAATGCCCACAGAAAAAGACGACATCTAAGGCGGTTTCGGCAAAGTGCTTGGCGGTTTCGTGCTGAAAGACCGCCCCTGCTGGGCTGGTCATCAACACCTTGGTTCGCTCGTGACGCAAATCGCCTTCAATCGAACGAAAGGCATCCAAAACCGGTTGGCACATAAGCACCATGCCTGCCCCGCCGCCGTAGGGGGTGTCGTCCACCTTTTTGTGAGGGCTGTTGGTGAAGTCTCGAATGTTTAAGACGCTGACCTTAAAGCATCCTTTTTCAATGGCTCGCTTCATCATGCTACTATTGAGATAGGCGTGAATGACATCGGGAAAGAGCGTCAAAAAGTAAAAATGAGGCGTTTCGTTTTGGGGGAGGGTCGTCATGACGGGCGTCCTAATTGGTGAGTGAAAGCTCTTCGGTAAAGCCCATGTCTTGCAAGATTTTATACGCCCTTAAGCCTAGTTCCGTGCGACTTTGCGATTGAATCAACTGCACCAAGGGACGCACTGCCTTACGGTCCTGCCCCAAATCACGATACAACTGCCCCAAGGCGAGCAGGTTACGATCTCGCAGTTTGGCAAATTCTAGCCCCAGCTTTTTTTCAAAAGACGCCTGCACTCGAGCGGAAGGCACACGATTTAAGACTTGGTACAAGTCAATGTGCGTTTCAGTGGCATC
>CANGYO010000088.1 GCA_947458095.1 Vampirovibrionales bacterium
CAGGGAAGACTTTGGGTCATTTCTTCAAGGAATCGGTGTTGGGGGCAGGCATCTTGGAGCAGGTAGTCGGCGAAGTGCATAAGAACGTCCTCAAAACAATGTTATGCTCTTATTTTACCAAAAACAACCGACTTTCTCTGTACCTTCACCATTTAATCGTTTAACTGGTATGAGTCTACATGGGTACTAGCTGTAAGGCTCTAACATATCTTTAGAAACACCACAACTCGGGCATTCCCAATCATCAGGGATGTTTTCATACGTCGTACCAGGGGCAAGTCCGCTGTCGGCATCGCCAAGGGCTTCGTCATAAATCCATCCACATAACGAACAAATATACTTTTTATACATGGGTAAAATCCTTTAAAACAACTATGCGTTTGCTTTTAACGTATCGAGCGTGGCTTGATAATGAGCTGCATGGCGAGCTTCCACATTGGTTAAGCCCTTAAAGCGTTTCGCTGCTTTTTTAAAGGTTTCCGCATGCAAGGCGGATTCAGCGGCTTGTTCGGCGAATTCTTTCACCGCTAAAGCATCGCCTTCTTCATTCGCTGTCTTCTCAAATTCAGGATACATATGCTTGCTTTCATAGAGTTCACCTTCAATGGCGATTTCAAGCATACGTTCGACCGTCAAGCTTTCGCCCGCAAGCGTCAATTCCAAGTGAGCAAAGGCATGTTGCGTTTCTTGTTGAGCCGTGGCTTCAAAGACTTCGGCGACGGCTTCATTACCCAATTCACGGCATTTTTTAGCAAAATACAGGTAACGACGGTTCGCCATCGATTCCCCTGCAAAGGCAGCTTCTAGGTTGTCTTGTGTTTTATAATCAGACATGGATTGTTCCTTTCATTATTCAGACGATACGTTCCATTATAACAGCTTCTTTTTATTGGGTCGAGAGATTTAGAAAATCACTATATTTCACGAATCTGTCACAATTTGAAAAATGCCTAGCACAAAAGTTCTACAAGATTGTTTTTATACAAATACGCCCCCATGGCGATGACCCTATACCTTAATTTACCTATTGAACCCGACCCATATCCCTCCCGATGTAACCTTTGAAAAGGATTATTTTACTATGATTAATTTTGCCCCTGCCCCTAATAACGCTTTGTTGAGCTTGCTCAATTCAAACAATCCAACAACAACAGCAGTAGCTGCCCAACCACTAACACCGTCAACACCACAGCAAACGTTTGGGTTTACTACTGGTAATGCAGCTGCAAGTCTCCTCCCTTCATTTAGTGGAGCGCCTGCTAATGGAACAGGATCAAGTATTTTTGCTGGTCTGATGAATCCTGCAGGAACGAATTCTCGGTTTACACAACAAGGCCAAACACCTCTTACTGGAATGAACACTATGCCTGCAGCGACAGCTCCCAGTGGGAGTGACGCTCTAGGACTCGCAGGCTTAGACCAGTTGCTTGCAGGAGCCAACCAATACGCTTCAACAATGCAGACTTCTCCAACAGGAGTAAACACAGCAGGTATTCCTCCAGCTAACGCTCCACGAAGTGCGTCTTTTGCACCACTCGCTCCACAAGGACAAGGATCGCCTATGATTGTTCTAACGGGTGATGCCCTCGCAAAACTTCAAGAAGGTCAAAACCCTACTGAAGCAAGAGATGCAGATCCAGAAACACAAGAAGCACTTAATGCTAAAATCAAAGAGTTAGAAGCTAAAATTACCAAAGCCAAAGGTACGCCTTCTAGCGATAGCGAATTAAGGATTGTGGCACTTGAAAGACAATTGGCTGAAGCGAGAATCAATCAAAATGACTCAGCTTTACAAGCACGTTTAGATGATGCTGAAAAACAAATTAGAGCTTTAAAAGCTAAAGCAACAGCCACAACACCAAAGCGAACATCCAGACTCGTCGTAGCTCAGGCAGCTAAACCCACATCCAAAACTACTTAAATTCCCGATTAGAATCAAAAAAAGTCCCCTCTTGCTTTGGCAAGGAGGGACTTTTGGGTGAAAGGCTCCACAAACGGCGTATTTGTGCTTTAATAGAAGCACGTTGTGAAAATAAAGGTGCCACCTGCCACCCCTTATAGCCGTTTAAAGGAATGCCCATGCTTTTAGATAGTTTAATGATTCTAGCCTTACTTGTTTCCATTGTGTTGGCGTGTAACGTCTTCACCAATGCCATTGAATGGCTGGGTGAAAAGCTCAACCTCAGTGCGGGTGCCGTGGGATCGGTCCTCGCTGCGGTGGGAACCGCCTTGCCTGAAACCATTGTGCCGATTGTCGCCATCGTCACAGGCGTGCTTTCCGCTGGGCAAGAAGGTGGTATGACCGCCAAAGCAGGCGAAGACATCGGCTTAGGCGCCATTTTAGGTGCCCCTTTTATGTTGGCAACGCTCGCCATGTTCGTGAGCGGTGTGGCGATTGTGGTGTATCACTTGATGGGCAAGCGTTCTTTGGAATTGGTCATCGACCGTTCGCAGTTCTTTCGAGACAAGACTTATTTTTTCGTGGCGTATGGCTTAGCCATTGCCGCCGCCTTTTTACCCGCCAACCTACTTCACTTGAAATGGATTGTCGCCATTGCCTTGTTGGGCGTGTACGCTCTGTATTTGAAGCAAACGCTTTCAGCGCCTCACGCTCCGTTAGATTCGCACGATCATGTAGATTCCGAAGGGCATGAGCTGGATCCCTTGTTTTTCGATCCTAAAGCGGAAGAGCCTCCCATGAGTACGGTACTCGTCCAAACTATTTTAGGCGTTTTCGCCATTATCGGCTTGGCTCATTTATTTGTGCATGAAATTCAGCACATTTCTGAAAAGCTCCACCTCAATGCGATGATTTTAAGCCTAATTATCATCCCCATTGCAACCGAATTGCCTGAAAAGTTCAATAGCGTGATGTGGCTCGGCAATAAGAAAGACACCCTTGCCATGGGTAATTTAACGGGAGCGATGGTCTTTCAAAGTTGTGTTCCTGTGGCGGTGGGTGTGGCGTTTACGCCGTGGGTCTTTAATGAAGAAGCCAAGTTGAGCATTTTACTTTGCTTGCTGTCTTCTGCGGTGATTACAGCGTTGCTGTTTCGCTGTGGGAAAAACGGCTCGCCGTTTGTGTTGATGCTCGGTGGGATTGCCTACGGTGTCTTCGTATGGCAGGTCGTTGCTCCGTTGTTGTAAAGTATTGTAACATTCTTGAGTTTAGGCAACCTCTTTTTTATTGAGAGGCTTTTGAGCAACTAGAAAGATCTCCAAAGACGTTTTTATTTCTTAGAGATTATTTTTCTGTAATACACCCCCCTAATAAAAAAGGAAAATGAACATGTCGATGAATATCGCAAGTCCTCGCCTTACCCCCCCCACTACACATGTAAAAGCGAGTAGTAATCAGCGTAGTGGTAATGCTTATCAAGTTATTATAGGCTCAAATCCTATTAACAGGACAGTACCTGCTTTGAGCAGAGAAATTAAGCCTTTAATTGAAGCAGGTGCGGTGAAAATTTTTACAGCTCAGCATCCTAAAGCACAAGAAGTTATTATGAAAAATCACTTTTGTCGGATTATGGAATCGCTGAAATTTAAAAAAGGCTTAACAGAGCTTGATACTTCATTAGATGCTTGGGATCCCAAAAATCTTGTCGCACTGTATCAAACAGGCTTGAGTTTCCCTAATTATAGAAAAACACTTTTGAAAGAAATGCATCATAAAGCAAAACAGCTTTTAGTACCTCAATGGGAAAAAAGAACAGCTGAAAAACATTCAATGATTATTCTAACAGGGCAAGAATCAGCTGCAGTAACAAAACTCCCAACGAATTTAAAACAAGCAGAATCCCTTAATTCAAATCAAGGTGAATGGGTTAATGTAGGCAACACCTACCATTTAATTCCTAATCCACATTTGCAAGGAAAGATTGAAGCCACACAAATTGAACAGACTTTTAAAAACCCTCCGATTCTTGTCAAGACGAAGAAAGACGGAGAAGCACTTTTACATCGTATCCGTGAAGATGTTTCTTCTTTCAAAGCCAACGCTTAAAATCCTACTCATACCGTAACGCCGAAGTCGACACCTGCTGGCGTAAGAACCACATCGGCACGACGCTCGCCAAAACGCCTGCCCCCAAAACCCACAGAATGTTCGTGCCTAAAAACGCCCACGGCGTTTGCAATGGGACGCTCCAGCCGAAGGATTGGGCATTTAGCACATAAATCAACACACTCGCCAGCATCATGCCAAACACAAACGCCATGCCGTAACCCAGTATCGACAACAAAACACCCTGATTCATCACCAAACGCAGACGCATCGCTTGCGTCATGCCCAAATAATCCAGCGTCGCATAGATGCGTTTGCCGTCCAAAATAAGAGCGGTCAAGGCATGTAAAACCGTCAAAATCGAAATCAACAAGGCGACCCCTTGCATTAAATAGGTAATGGCAAAGGTCTTGTCGAAAATGCCTAAAACCTCTTCTCGCAAGGCTTTGTTGGAACGCATCGCCAAAACCACCCCTTGAGGCACACGCTTTTCAAGCCGTTGTATCACCGTTTCAGGATCTTCATTCGGCTTTAAATATAAGGCTAAACTGGTCGATGCATCAGCCTGCGTCCCCCCAAA
>CANGYO010000089.1 GCA_947458095.1 Vampirovibrionales bacterium
AGAACGTACATTCAGTTGGATGAATGGGTCACGACGTTTGAGTAAAGACTATGAGATTAGTGTGTCTTCAGCCGAAACACAGGTCAAAATATCTCATTGCTGTACTCTGTTCAAAAGAATACAACTTTCATGAAGATAGGTTCTAAGATAGGGGTATCGGGCTGTTCCTTTGACAAGCTCGATGCGAGGTACTGCTTCGTGCGATTCGCCTTTAAAGGGAGTATGACACTCCAAACCTCTCGCTCTATCCATGGTGTTATATTTAAATGGTTATACCGTTTAGGAAGACAAGCAAAAAGTATTGGGATCGCAAGCAGTCCCACAATATTCAAAATATCTCTTACAAGCAAGACATCAAATGCCATCATAGACTCCTAAATATGGCTATACATAGGTATTATAAAGGTGATGTCCGATCAGTCACTTGTGAAAAATCAATAAATCCATTATGAAGACGAAGCAAGCAAGCTACAGCCAAATCTTAAAAATTAAAAGACACGCATTCGTAATGTGATATAATAGAAAAGCAATAAATCAAAAAGAAGGAGGCTCCTCATATGTCCAAAAAGATATACGCTTTTTTTTCAAGCTTCTTAATTCTAGGCATGCTAGCGGGTGGATTGCCTGCGTCTTACGCCAACCGTTCCGCCATTCAACGCCTGAACGTGCAACGCCTGCCCAAGCCAAATCAGCTGTATATGCCGAATGCCTTCTATCGAGACAAGGTGAACACCGTCACCGTTAAAGCCAATCCTGGTGAGCAGGTAGTGCTTTACTATCGTTACTTGCCTTCAGGCGATCAAAGCCTGCCTGCGGACAAGTTAATCATCCAAATCCCGCCCACACAAAGCGTCCAGCAAGTGGAAATTCCCTTGCCGAGTACCGAAATCTTTAAGGAAGTCCCTGCCAATTCTCCCTTTAAAAAAAGTAAAGACGTCGTAACGACCTATCAGTTTAACGCCATTCAAATTGAAGCCGTGCGTGTCGATGCGGACGGTCGGGTGATTGAAAAAATCCAAAACGTCGATGCGTCTGGTTTGGCGGGTGGACAAGATGTCATTCCACTTTTAGAGCCTTACGTGTCCACACAAGCATCTGTGATGCCTACGGTGCAAGGCTTGGATCACAACACGATGCGAAGCGTACAAAGCATGATCGACCTTGCTGGCGATGAAGAAAAACGCAAACGTTTACTTTACGACGGTACCATTAACCGTGACCGTAGCTTAGATCGCAACACCTTCATCGACGGCGGTGCCAAGACATCTATTCCAGGGCATCCCCTCTAGGCGAGACTTTTGCTTTACATTGGTGTGTCTTAAGCGTATGCTAAAGGCTGTCGTTTGTTATGCAAAATATCTAAAGGACGTCCTTGCACCATGAACACCACACACCCTTCTAAAACCCTCGCCCAATGGGACGCTGAACTCCCTGAAGCCCCCTTGCCTGTGGCGGCTTATATTCCCTGCAAGCAAGTCGGCAACTTGATTTTCACCAGTGGCATGTTGCCCATGCAAAACGGCGAACTGCTTTACAAGGGTCGAGTGGGTGAAGATGTTTCTTTGGAAGATGCTCAAGCGGCGGCTCGTTTGTGTATTTTAAATGCTTTAAGCGTCATCAAAGCCCAAGTAGGAAGCCTCGCAAACGTCAAGCAAGTGGTGAAAGTCACAGGCTTTGTGATGGGAACCCACGACTTTTACAATCAGCCTGCGGTTATTAACGGAGCGTCCAACACCCTCACCGAAGTCTTTGGTTTAACCGTCGGTCAACACGCCCGTTCCGCCGTGGGTGTGGCGAACTTGCCTTTAGAAGCCCCTGTTGAAATTGAACTCATTGTGGAAGTTTAGCCTTCTATTGGTTTTCTTCTGATGTCATTCCCTTTCCTGCTCTCCTTAAACAAAGTGATTTAGCCCCATGCCCGATGCCTCTTCTTTATTTCTTAGCGTGCCGTCTTTTTCACTGGTCACGGCGTTTGCCTTAGGGGCTTTGCATGCCTTAGAACCCGGTCATGGTAAAATTGTGATTGCCACCTATATGGGTCAACCCACGGCGTCTTACTGGGACATTTTAAAGCTCGGAGGCATCATTACCTTTGCTCACGGATTGGTACTTTGGGTGGGGGTTGCCTTATTCTTCAATGTGCTTCATCATACGCAAGGGATTCCTGCCCTTTGGTTTAATACGCTACAGCTGGTTTCCGCAAGCTTTGTGGTGCTTTTGGGGGTGAATATGTTGCGTCGTTCACAAATAATGCCTACCCCTGTGCAAGAAGCCGAAAATCAAGAAACCACCATGCTCGAATCCTTAGAAGCCATGAAGCCCTGTTCGTCGTCTTGTCAGCATAGTGAAAACGAGGTAGCGGAAGCGTCTATTTTAAATGCGTCTGGCGTGTGGCAACAAAATAAAGAGTTGTTTTTGCTCGGCTTAATGAGTGGCTTGCGTCCCTGCCCGTTGACGCTTTCAAGCTTGAGCCTAGCCATTAGCTTGGGGCAGTGGAAGGCGTTTGCCTTTGTGTTGGTTTTTAGTATCGGCATGTCCAGCATGTTGATGTGCTTTGGGATCTTGGGCAAGCTGGGGGGCATTGGCTTAGAGCGAGGCTCCAAGCGTTGGTCGGGCTTGCAAAAGGTGCAAGGCTTTTTCTTAAAAGGGTCAGGAATTTTGGTATTGCTAATGGGTCTCTATTTTGTGTGGCATAGCCTGCAATCGTTTAAATAGAGCAGTTGTGCTTGGGATCGTGTTGCTTCAGGCTTTCTTGGATCACTCGCTTGATGACTTTAGTATTCGTTTCGCCTGCTTCTGCTAGCTCATCTAATAAAGGCACAGTGGTCTTCTTCATCGCACGAGGCTCAAAAATAAAGAAGGCTGGCACTTTCGTGACCTTAAATAAATCCACATACAAGCGGTTTTCGGCTTTATCGGCATCAATGGGCAACACGCTCAAGCAACGCTGAAACGATTTCTGCTCACTCAATTCATACAATAAAGGCGCCACTTGCTGGCAAGTGACGCAAGAATCCTGGTAGAACTCCACCAATAAACGAGGCGTCTTGGCTTCGCTAATGCTTTGAGGCACAGGCAGGTTCGCCTCTTTATCATAGCTCGACGGGTAGCGAAAAAAGGCGTCAGGGGATGAAAAGACTTCAATGAGCGATGTCCCCCAAAAGAAGAGGAGCATCCCACCGACAAGGAGGCTGGGCGTCCAGAAGTTAAAGCGTGCTTGCATCAAATAGTCACCTTTATAAACTCTTTCTTTGCTTTTTATTATAGAACCTTTGCGATATACTTACAAGGTATTTAAAAGCGTTTAAAAGGACTCCCCTATGCCAACCTTTACCGACACGCCCCCTGTTTTATTTCCTGCGTATGAACACCCGATTAAAATGGTCGTCTGCGATTTAGACGGCACGCTGGTACAGTCTGATTTAAAGGTCAGCGACACCGTGTTAGAAACCATTCAAGCCGTCACCAACAAAGGCGTGAAAGTGGTCATCGCCACGGGGCGGATGTTCCCTTCGGCATTGCCTTATGTCAAACGCCTAGGGCTAGATACGCCTGTGATCTGCTATCAAGGTGCTGTGGTACGAGACAGCCAAGACGGTTTCGCCCTTCGCTACAGTAACCCTGTTCCGCTCGATTTGGCGAAAGACATCGTGGGCTACTGCCAAAGTCAAGGCATTCACATCAATGTGTATGTGAACGATGTTTTGCATAGTCAACCGCATGAGATTTATGTGGATGAATACAAACGGACATCCTCTATTGAACCTGTATTACTGGATGATGTCTTAAGCATTTTACAAGTCGATGCCCCCCCGAAAATGGTGGTCATCAATAACGATCCTGCTGTGTTGGAAACCGTTCGAGCCTATTTATTGGAAACTTATGGAGCAGAACGCATCGGGGTCTGTAAGTCTCGGCATAATTTCTTGGAATTGACGGCTCCTGATGTCAGCAAGTGGTCGGCGGTCGTGGCATTGGCGGAACAATGGGGCATTTTACCACAAGAAGTGATGTGCTTGGGCGATGAAGAAAATGATGTTGCCATGCTGGCTGGGGATGGCTTGGGGCTTGCCATGGCGAATGGGCCTTTGGCGGTGCAACGTAAAGCCAAAGGCATTGTGCCACACATTTCAGAAGATGGGGCGGCTCAAGCCATGCGTCATTATGTGCTGGCAAAATAAAAATAGTTGTTGACAAGTGTCTTTTTAGTATTATTATACTTAATGTAGTCAGTTGGCTATATTTATTTTTTTAATTCTCTCATTTACTAAACTCAATAAGGAAAACCCTTTGAAGGTACAGAGAAAGTCGGTTGTTTTTGGTAAAATAAGAGCATAACATTGTTTTGAGGACGTTCTTATGCACTTCGCCGACTACCTGCTCCAAGATGCCTGCCCCCAACACCGATTCCTTGAAGAAATGACCCAAAGTCTTCCCT
>CANGYO010000090.1 GCA_947458095.1 Vampirovibrionales bacterium
ATAAAAATAACCTTTCATTAAAATAAGGGACTTTAGCACTACATTCATGTGCTTTAGAGGGATAATTAAAAAGTTCAATGTAGAACCTTCACGAGCTTAAAGCCCATTCAAGCAAAAACCGTGCGTGGTTTAAAGCAATTGTTACAAAAGGATACCGTAAAAAAAAAGGCTTGAACGGCGTGTGGGAAGGTAGCGTGGCGTCAATCCGCCGTAATGCCTAGTGGTTCGCCCGATTTAACATTTGCCAACGTCAAACCCGCTAAGGTCACCACCCCCGCAATCCCCATGGGGATTGTAAACGATTCTTGCAACCACCACGCCCCCAAAATCGCTGCAATCACAGGCTGAAGCATCCCATACGCCGCCACATTATTAGCACTGGTCTTACTCAACCCTTTATGATGCACCCAATACCCTAAAAAGCCCGCAATAAAAACGACATAAAGCCAATAAGCCCACTGAATCGGTGTTAAATGCATCACCACCTGCAGCGTTTCTGACACAGAAGGGAAATTCACATAAGGAATCGGGGGCAGAAGCATTAAAATCAAGGTCATGGTTCCTGCTTGTAAGAAGTTCCACGAAAGCACGTCTAAGGGCGTGTAATCCTTCATAAGCTTTTTGACGACGATGTTGTACCACGAAAAGAAAAAGGCATTGACTAAGATCAAACCATCACCCAGCAAGATATTACTCCCCTTAACGACGATGCCTTTTGCCGCAACATCCTGCATTTGAGCATACACCAAGCCCGCAATACCAAGCGTCCCTAGCACAATGCCAAAGGTTTTGATCGGACTCAAGCGTTCCACACCAATCACGGCGTTAATGATCATGGTTTGCAGGGGAACACTTGCCATACACAAGGTGGCGTGAAAGGACGTTGTGTACCCAATGGCAAGTGCCGAAGAGGTTTGCAACCAAAACACGCCCAAAATACCTGCCGCCACAAAGTAGCCCCAATCCCTTTTGAAACGGGGCTGCCAACACGGCAAGCGACGCCATGCATTCCAGCTCCAACCTAAGGCAATCACAACAAAGGCAAAGCCCAATTGACGTAATACCGCCACATCAATGCCTTTAAGTTCATTACAAAACAGCTTCAATACAGGAAAGAAAACACCATAAATCACGGTCATGCTAATCAGCAGACTATGTATTTTGATTTGAGAGGCATGATCCGTCCACCAGCGTTTTAGAGACATATTTCAATCGTCTTTCTCTTTCGTTGCCAAACAAGGGCGTATTGCTACAATGCTATGTTCAGTGTATCGAAAATAAAAAAACTCATCTAGTACACTTTTGATAGTTTAATTTTTGTGAGGTCGACTATCTTGCGACCATTTAAACGAGTGAAAATCGTATAACAAAGTTTTTCGTCCCTTGATAGTTGATAAAACCCACTATGTCAGACTATTTTTCCGCTTGGAAGGGTGTTATTTTTGTGATACCCTAGAAAAAACTCTAAAAAGGGTTGCTAATAAGCAACACCCCCTAACGAACAGAAAGGAGGTGAGGCAAATGGAGCAATGAGTATCCTCCTTCTAGCGTCTAAACTAGGAGGATAGCGTCGCAAAAGAGTTCTCAAGTTTACAAGACTTGGGGACTGTCCCTTTTTGTATTGTGACAAAGGAAACGTACTTTGTCAATCCCCCTATCGAATGCCTTTTAGCGGTGTAGATGCCTCACGAGTGGCTGGGGCGTCTAGCCCTAAAAACGCAATAGGCTTAACGATTTCAGGCATTTTCGCCGTCGCCAATGGAAAAGCGGTTCCACTAAACATGGGGGACGTTTCAGGCAATTTCGCATAGCTCGGATGCTCCATCACAAAGCGATGGAGGTCGTCTTGCTCTAGGGAACGGGCAATGTGGTTCAGGCGAAACACCAGCGGGTAGGCTTCTAAGCCTTTTTCGGCGAGTTCAGGGTATTTTTTGACAAAAAATAGCCACGTTCGAGCCTCTCGCATCCATGCGTGAGCCTCTTCCTGCTTGGAGTTTTGGGCATCGCTGTGCATGGCTTCGTGAGCAATTAACGCCGCCAATGCAGGAATAGGGGCATTTTGGTGCGTTTCGTTGATGAAAAGCATCCAGTTGCCGTGCTTGTCGAGCCACGCAAGTGCATCGAAATCACGGTATTGTGGGGAAAGTTCCGCCAAATTTTTAAACAGCACTTTGCCCTGTTTTGCCTGCAATAAACCCAGTGATTCTGAACCTTCTGGCGATTCTGCCATCATCATGAGGGCATGAGCCAGTCGGTTGTTGGAGGTAATGGTGATCCACTGTCTTGGGGCGCCAATAGCTGGCAAAATAGCGGTTTTTTCAGGTACTGTAAGGGTTTGAGCCGTCGGAAGGGTAAGGAAATTGTACGCCGTGTTATAAGGCTTTGGAACCGAATTTTCGAGTTTATGCAAGTAAACACGCTGTTTGGGCGATGCGTTCGGTGTAGGAGGCAACATCGCAGATGCGGAAGAACCTTGCCACCACTCAGTTTGGGGTATTTTAGCATGAGCCAAATTTCCAATAGGGAAAAGCAGGTTCACGAGGCTGATAGTACTTAAAAACAGATGCAATGACTTGAAATAAAAGGGCATCGGGCTTCCCCCTTACAGAGAATTAAAACGTGTGATGCTCCTTCTTCGGCATAAAAGCATTCAAACTAAACCCCCCTCCTTCTAAAAAAGGAGGGGGGTTTTCGACACACGAAACCCTCGTTCTTGACACACGAAACCCTCGTTCTTGACACATAAAACCCTCACTTCTGACACATAAAACCCTCACTTCTGACACACAGAACTCTCGTTCCTGACACATGAAATCTTGAGAAGATGTCATGTTGAGTGTAACGAAACATCTCCTACCCCTATCTTGGGAGATCCTTCACATGCGTTCAGGATGACGTCATTTCTTCGTTTTTCAAGGTGCTACTCTTCTTCAGTATGACAAGCTTTCGAGATCTTTCATAGTGCTTAAAATGAACGTTCTTAATAATTTGTTAAGCTTTGTAACACACTAACAATTTTCCCCATTCTAAAGACTTTATTAAAGTGAAGAGACTCACAACCCCGAAGCTCTTCAAAACCCTCCAACCCAACTAATAATTTCCTTCTCCTTCACTTCCTTCCCCAACCCTAATTTACGGATCTATCGTTCCCCTTTTCTTATTTTTCCAGTTCAGATCCACACCCGATTTATGTAAACATCTCGCTCTAGGCACGCCACCTAATATCATTGTGTTTACTGATGTACAGACCTTCCAACAGCGAAGGTTCTGTACCCTCATTTCAAAATCTGGTGAACCCGCTTACGCCACTTTTACACATCACGAAGCCCGCCCGCTTCACCCCATTCTCCTCGTGTTTCAGATTTTATCTCCCTCTTCTCTATATGCCTATGTCCCCCTGTAATGAACTTTCATTACAGGCTTTTTATTGGCAGGTTTTTTTACTTTAAGAACGCTCTAAATTCGAGAGTAACGAAGCAATCTCCCTCCCACAAAAGACTTTCGCAGAGCCTTCTTAGGGTGTTTTAAAGACGTTTAAGGGGGAGCTTAAACGACACAGGGTGTCTAGGGTTTAACCGCCCCCTAAGCACCTTCTATAGAAAGCTCTGCAAAAGTGGGTTACGTCATTGCCAGCGTAGTGTGGCAACATTGCAAAGACGCCACAGGTGGGGGAACAGATTGCTTCGTTGCACTCGCAATGACGGTGTATTTTTTAGACTTTTGCAGAGACTTCTATAATGTTCGATAGATGAAACAGGCTATGAGGCTATTCTAGGAGCCTAATATTTTTTGTGCGGGCGTGTTTGAGACCTACATAACCAAACAAAAAAATTGGTGCGACAACGAAGAGACCATAGACCGTTTTATATAGCGAACACTATACAATAAGGAAGGGGACAGGGTTTTCGCAGGGATTTTTAGGCACGCAGGGGGATTTGAAAACAAGAAATGTGGCTTCGGGTGAAACCACATTCGATGTGTTGGATGTTACAACCCCTTTTGTGAGGCTTAGGCGAAAGAACCAAGCGTCGCGGTAGGCGCTGGAGCTAGTTGAGGAATCGTGAGGCCATTAGCGGTGGGAGGAGCGGAAGGTCCCCAAGAAGCATCCGCGCCTAGTGGTGTGGTCGCAACTGACGTGGGGGCTTGTGGGGCTGGTTGACCTTGAGCCGTTGGGGTACCCGCTGGGCCTTGAGCCGTGGCTACTAGACCATTCGGATCTTGTGGAGCTTGAGCCACCGCATTAGGATCTTGTGG
>CANGYO010000091.1 GCA_947458095.1 Vampirovibrionales bacterium
GGAGAGGTTGGGAGAGGAAACCAACGGTTTTCTTTCCCAAGAGAAAAAGTCAGAGACTTTTTCGACGGAAGGGGGGCGACCAAGACCCTCCCTCCCTTAAGCCGCCTTTAGAGGTGTTGGAGACCTTTGGCGGAGCAAAGGTCTCTGACGACGACCAGCTATAAAAGGAACTAGAAAACCCAAAAAACTAAGCGACCACAGCGGTATGGCATCGGGTGCAAAGCTGCGGATGATCCACATACGCCCCGACGGTTTCCTTGTACTGCCAGCATCGCTGGCACTTGTCGCCAACCGCTCGCACGATCGTCACCTTATACTCGCCGTCGACGTCTTCTTCCGCCAAAACCGCATGACTGGTGTACAAATCGCCATCCCCTTCAGGCGCCAAAATCTCAACACCTGACACCAAAAACAACAGCTCTAAAACGTCCGTGTTTAAATCTTTCAAAAAGTTCCATGACGAAGACAAGGGCTGAATCAAGACATTCGCTTCTAAAGAAGAGCCGATCTCTTCTTGCGAACGAGCCTGTTCCAGTCCTGCATTGACGCTTTCACGCAACATCAACAAGGCTTCAAAGGATTTTTCCTTGCTCGCATCCAACCGCCATTCGGCAGGCAAGCTAGGCCATGGGGCAAGTAATATCGATTTTGGCACACCTTCGGCTAAGCCAAAATGAGGCTTTTGAGCATCAGGCCAATGGCTCCAAATATCTTCCGCCATGTGAGGCATGACAGGAATAATGACACGGCTTAAAGTGCTTAAAATATGGTACAAGACCGTCTGTACCGCCAAACGACGAGGGTCTTTTTCGTTGTTGCAATACAGGACATCTTTGACGACATCAAAGTAAAGCGACGACAATTCCACCACGCAGAGATTTTGCAAGAGCTGATAAAAACGGTGGAACTCATAGCGTTCAAAGGCGTGTTCCAACGCTTCCGTCACCAAGCTTAAACGATGTAAGACATAGGTGTCCAACGCACTCAATTGAGCATAAGGCACGGTGTCGTTTTGCGGATCGAACCCATTTAAATTACCGATTAAAAAGCGACAGGTATTGCGGATTTTACGGTAAATATCACTCAATTGCTTCAACGTACCACCGCCGATTTTCACATCGTTGGTGTAGTCGACGGATGCCACCCACAAACGCAGGACATCCGCCCCATATTCACGCATCACGGTATTGGGATCGATGACATTGCCGAGCGATTTGCTCATCTTGCGACCGTTTTCATCTAACACAAAACCATGCGTCAACACGGCTTTATAGGGGGCTTTGTCGCTTAGCATGACGCTCGTCAACAACGACGATTGAAACCAGCCCCGATGCTGATCGCTGCCTTCTAAATACAAGTCCGCAGGCAAATGCCCGAGTTCATCGTGGCGAGCTTCGACAACCGTAGTATGGCTCACGCCTGAATCAAACCAAACATCCATCACATCTTCTTCTTTTTTGAAGGAGCCGTTGCCACAATTCGTGCAAGTCAAGCGTCCTTTTAAAAAGTGATCGGCGTCATATTTCGCCCATGCGTCGCTGGTTTCCGCACGAAATACTTCTGCCACCCACGCCGTGGTTTCTTTGGTGAGATGAGCGGTTCCGCATGTTTCGCAATAGAACGCAGGGATCGGCACACCCCATACCCTTTGCCGACTAATACACCATTCAGGACGGTTCGCCACCATCGTAGTGATGCGAGATTCGCCACGAGCAGGCACCCATTGGACGTTTTTAATTTCGCTCAACGCCGTATCACGAAAGGCATCGACTTGAATAAACCATTGTTCAGTGGCTCTGAAAATCACAGGGGCGTGGCTCCGCCAGCTATGGGGGAAACTATGCTTAAACGTGCCGTTCCACACCAACGCATTGGCAGATTTTAAGGTTTCAAGCAAAACCCAGTTGGCCTTTTCGTAAAACATGCCGACGACTTCGGCAGGCACGCCGTCTTCATCTTTAAACTTGCCTTGCCCGTCCACAGGCGAAACAATCGGCAAGGGGTGCTCTTTTAGCTCGTTGCGGTTATAAGCTTTGACCGCAAAAAAGTCGTCAGGTCCGTGACCACCTGCGATATGCACCAAGCCTGTGCCTGTTTCGGTGGTGACAAAATCGGCTGAAATCACGACGGATTCACGCTCAATAAACGGATGCTTGGCGACCAATCCACGCAAAACACTGCCTTTAAAGGTGATTACAGGCGTTAAGGTTTGACCCTCTTCTACGCCAAATTTGGAGCCTAAGACAGCCAGTAAATCAACGGCGACAACCACTTTACCCTGTTTGGGCGTTTCCACAATGGCATAGTCGACTTGCTCATGCACAGCAATAGCCACGTTGGCAGGGAGCGTCCAAGGCGTCGTCGTCCAAATCACAAGGGATGCATCTTTTAAATGGACGGCAAGTTCCGCAGGGATAGGGGCATCGTAGCGTTTTTCAAGACTTGGCAAGGCAAACGCCACATAAATACTATGACTTTCGTGGTCTTCATACTCGATTTCCGCTTCCGCCATCGCCGACTCACTAATCGGACACCAATGCACAGGCTTTAAGCCTTTGTACACATAGCCTTTTTCAACCATTTCGGCGAATAATTCGATCTGCTTGGCTTCAAAACGCCCGTCAATGGTGACATACGGCTCATTCCAATTGCCCATAACGCCCAAGCGTTTGAAGTTTTCTTCTTGCCCTTTAAGGTTGCCGTAGGCAAAGGCTCGGCATTTTTCACGCAATTCTAGGGCGGTAATGGATTTCCGTCCGCCTTTGATTTTCTTTTCCACCGCCGCTTCAATCGGCAAGCCGTGACCGTCATACCCTGGCACATAAGGGGCGTAAAAGCCTTGTTGCGTCTTATAACGCACGACAATATCCTTAAGGATTTTGTTCAACGCCGTGCCGATATGGATTTTATCGCTGGACAAATAGGGAGGCCCGTCATGTAAAACAAAGCGTTTCGACTTATTTTTAGACGCCAAATTCGCTTTATAGACGCCTTCACTTTCCCAAAAGGCTTGAATGTCAGGCTCTCGAGTCGCGGCTCCTGCTCGCATGGGGAAGCTGGTTTGAGGCAGGCGAAGGGTTTCTTTATAATTGATTTCTTCAGTTTGAGGATCTTGACTTGTCACGATAGGGCATCCTTACATGTTGAGATGTCTATAGTATTCGATAGATAAAACGGTCTATGGTCTCTTCGTTGTCGCTACGATTTTTTTGTTTGGTTATGTAGGTCTCACTACACGCCCGCACAAAAAAATCTAGGCTCCTAGAATAGCCTCATAGCCTGTTTCATCTATCGAACACTATATTTATCTCTTCAATATCTCACAAAACAGGGTGAAAGACAAGTTTAGGATGCCGTGGAAGAATGGGAACGTCATTTTAAAATAACCCTTTAGGGTTTATCAAAACGGGATGTAACGATTTGTTTCATCTTGGACGAGATTAGTACAAGTCTATCTTGACGATACTTTATGAAACCGTAAGCCTCCTTCATTTATAAGTTCCCCTTTAACTCATAAGGAAATAATCCGATGTCGATGACATTAGCTCCGCAAAATAACTTTAATAAAGTCAATAATCACGAGACTAATTCTCTACAGTCACAACGCCAAGGTCTGAAATTTGACGAAAAAGTCCAATCTAAATTGGATAATTTGATTCGTGATGTTATGTCTCATCTGACTCGAGACGAACAGAAAGAGGCGAAGGCTGTAATTGATGGCCTCCTGCAGGAGATTACTAACCATGGAGATACCTTTCATGCAGCTATAACCTATGGTTCCTCAATTACTTTATACAACAAAAAGGGATTTGATATAGGGTCATATAATTTGTATCGACCAGACCAATTCTTTAAGAGTGATATAAAAGTACCTCATAAAGTTTCCTCTATAGTTACACAATTGGATCGACTCAAGCAGAACTTACCAAAACTTGCTGAAAGGCATGGTGGATTTGCCACTCCCGAAGAAAAAGGTGTAAAAGAGGCTACCAATATCGCAGACAAAGACGAGACCGCCACGAAGGAAGTCAAAAAGGGTTTCCCTTGGTTATACACGGGTCTTGCATTGGCAGCAGGTACC
>CANGYO010000092.1 GCA_947458095.1 Vampirovibrionales bacterium
CGACAACAGGAGGAATGAGAGCTTCAAGACGCTTCCATAACGCATCTTTTACTCTGAAAATCATGGCTTTTTGTGACATGGGTATATACCAAAAATGACGTTAACACCTACATCTTACTATAAATATTATTTCTCGGATAGGCTCTAAAAACGCTGATTTAAAAACAGTTGCACAAAGTCATACGGATCGCTTAAAACCTTATTGGGATGTTAAAAAATCGGTGATTCAAGAAATGAAGCGTCGTAAAGCAGGCGGTGCTGTTTCTAAAGAAGCCCAACGAAAAAATATCATTGAAGCCTCTCGGGATAAAGTAAAGACAGGTATGCTCGTGCTTGGAGGACTTTTGGTGGCAGGTTTGAGTATTTTAGGGTTTCACCACTTTTCTAAAAAGCAGGCACCTTCTCAGCCCTCGAAGGATGCTACAGCGAACCCCAGTAATCAGGCAACGAACCTTCAGACATAAATAGTGGGGTTTAAGCACTGGTCACGACGTCAAAAAGGTGTCATATTAAAGAAGAGTAGTTCTTTGAAAAATAAGCGAAATGGTCAAAACTTCCTAAAAAGCGAGGTTTCATGTGTCGGAAACGCGAGTTTTATGTGTCAAAATAGTGAGTTTTGTGTGCTAAAAGTCAAGGTTTTGTGTGTCGAACAATGGGGTTTTGTGTGTCAGAAACGAGGGTTTCGTGTGTCGGAAATGGACTAAAAAATACTCAACTGAGCGTCCTCTTCCGAAAGCCCTGTGAGGCTTGAGCGTCGTTGACGCAATTGCTGATTCGCCATTTTTTGCATATCATTCAAACGCCCTGTCGCCTGTTGCAAGACTCGAGCAGGTAAACCCGCCATTTTAGCCACTTGAATGCCGTAACTCTTTTGAGCCGCCCCCGCTTCCACCCGATGCAGAAAGACCAGCTCGCCGTCTTGTTCGGCGACCACCATTCGCACATTTTGAATCAAGCTTGGGTGAGCCAATTCTAACACGTTGAGTTCGTGGTAATGCGTGGCAAACAGGGTTCTTGCCCCTACCGATTCCACCAAATGTTCCACGACGCTCCACGCAATGGCGACACCGTCATACGTGCTGGTGCCTCGCCCGACTTCGTCTAAAATCACCAGCGATTGAGCGGTAGCGGTATTCAAAATCTCTGCCGTTTCAGCCATTTCCACCATAAAGGTCGATTGCCCAGCCGAAACATTGTCCATCGCACCAATTCTGGTAAAAATGGCATCGACCACGCCAATCGTGGCGTGAGTCGCTGGCACGAAGCACCCGATATGTGCCATTAAAACGCATAAGGCGACTTGACGCATATACGTCGATTTGCCTGCCATGTTTGGGCCTGTAATGATTTCCACTTGCGGGAATGGTGAGCTTTTATCCGTCTTTTGCCCTGCTAAAGCGGTATTATTGGGGACAAAACGTCCCTTGGCTAACTGCTGTTCAATGACAGGGTGACGCACCTGCTGAAGCTCTAAAATAGGGGCTTGCACCAAGTGAGGTCGGTTGTATCCGTGGGTTTGAGCCACTTCCGCAAACGATTGCAAGACATCCAAGCATGCTAGGCGATGAGCCACTTCTTTAAAAACAGGGGCATACGCCAACAATTGCCGACGCAACTGCAAAAACAAATCCGTTTCCACATGAAGCAAGCGGTTTTGAGCGTCTAGCACCGCCGATTCGTGGGCTTTAAGCTCAGGGGTCATAAAGCGTGTAGCATTGGTGAGACTCTGCTTTTGCTGATAGCGAGCAGGCACTTGCGAAACACTCCCTTTACTCACTTCAATAAAATAGCCTGTGGCATTGGTGAACTGTACTTTGAGGTGCTTAATGCCTGTCGCTTCACGTTCTTGGGCTTCGTATCTCTCAATCCATTGGGCTTGATCATTCACCAAATGACGCAATTCATCCAGCGTTGGACTGAAATTGGGGCGGATAATCCCGCCGTCTTTCAGCGTAATGGGCAAGTCGTCTTGCAAGGCATTTTCCATCAACGCCAAAGCTTGAGCCAGTTCAGGGGGAAAGGCTTTCAGACGCTCCAAATAAAACGCGGAACATCGCAAGACGGTTTGACTCAAGCGAGGCAGGACTTTCAAGGATTGCATCAACGCCCCCAAATCACGAGGGCTTGCCGATAGGTTCGCCAAGCGAGTCGCCAAACGTTCCACATCATAAATGTTGGGCAATAGTTGACGCAACAACTGCCGTGTATGGGGTTGATTCACCAAGTCTTCCACCGCTTCTAAGCGACTTTCCAGTTCAGGCAAGTGATGCGTGGGGCAGGCGACCCAGTCTTTCAAAAGGCGTTGCCCCATGGGCGTCATACAACGGTTTAAAATCTGGAACAGGGAAACCGTATTATTTTCCTTTGGATTCGGCAGCAGTTCTAAATGCTTACGGGCATTGGCGGAAAGACGTACTTGCTTGTCCGCATAAAGGCGTTGAATACCGTCAAAGTGAAGAGGCGTTTCTAAAAAACTATAATTCAAATAATGCACAATCATGCCACAGGCTTGAATCAACGCCGTGTCGGTCTCATAAATGCCGTAACCTTCTAAACTTGCCACATGAAGTAATTGACAAATGCGTTCATAGGCGTTTCTACTGGTAATGACTTCTTTCGCTAACGGCGTAGAGGGAGCTTTTTCTTGGAGTTCACTAGGTACATCAGCCGTCCAACGCCCTGGAATACCGGGGATGTCCGACTTTTGAAGGATGCCTTGCACCAAAAGCTCTTGTGGTGCCAAACGATCAAGTTCGCCCAATAAATGGGCATACGGCAGTTCAGTGACGCAAAAACGCCCTGTGCTAATATCGACATACGCCAAGGCACACGGGGTTTTGTTGAGATGAGCATCTTTTGTCGCTTGATTCATTCCTTTCGGCAATACAACCGCCGCTAAATAATGAGCCGTATGGGGCGTCAGCTGTTGACTTCCCGTCACCGTCCCTGCGGATAAAATCCGCACCACATCACGCTTAACCAGCCCTTTTGCGGTGGCTGGGTCTTCCATCTGCTCGCAAATGGCGATTTTAAAGCCTGCATTCAATAAGCGAGGCACATAGACATCCACCGATTTAACAGGCACGCCTGCCATGGGGATTTTACCTAAAGCCCCGCAATCTTTGCCTGTTAGGGTGAGTTCTAGGTGACGTGCGGCTAAAACAGCATCTTCAAAAAAGGTTTCGTAAAAATCGCCCATGCGATAGAGCAGAATAAGATCCCGATACTGCTCTTTCACCTCAAGGAACTGTCGCATCATGGGGGTGGCATCGTTTTTGTTGGCTTTGTAGGTGAAGACCGTGCCGTAGCGTTCTAGCCCTTCAAGAGCGATGGATTCGGGTTGATAGGGGGATTCAAACATGAGGCAATTCCTTTAGGCATGAGCTTTACCTTAGTTTAGCTGTCTCAAACCCCAGATTCAAGTCTTTGCGATGAAGCGTTACATTATCGAACCTTCTTCAAAACAGCACTATAGAAATCAGCTCCTTTTGAAAAAAAGCTTGCGTTTTGCTTCTGTTCACGATTAAATAAAAATGTTGAGGCGTTTAATTGCCTTAACTCCATAAGGGCCAGTAGCTCAGTTGGTTAGAGTGCCTGCCTGTCACGCAGGAGGTCGCGAGTTCGAGTCTCGTTTGGCCCGCCATTAAATCCTCCGTATTACACGGGGGATTTTTTAATTATAGTGTTTTTTATAAGAAAGTGAGTAGCTTTAAACCGTTGCATCAGCAGGCGTCCAAGCACTAAATCCGAGCGGGTGAGCGAATTGCGAATCCCCGAGCGATTTTGCGGACGTCGTGCAAAGGCATGATGCGACGAGGTGGGCAGAAACCTTCATATTCACGAAGTGAATCTTCACCTTTAGGAAGGAGAGGTTGGGAGAGGAAACCAACGGTTTTCTTTCCCAAGAGAAAAAGTTTTAA
>CANGYO010000093.1 GCA_947458095.1 Vampirovibrionales bacterium
TTGCTAGTGTGGTTAAATTACCAAAATCAGGTTGTTGAATGGGGCGTTGTTTAGGAATACCTGTATCCCACTCGTCGTTTCCAGTGGTACCCATTGCTAGTGTGGTTAAATTACCAAAATCAGGTTGTTGAATGGGGCGGTGTTTAGGAATACCTGTATCCCACTCGTCGTTTCCAGTGGTACCCATAGCCATAGTCGTCATAACAGGCTCTTGAGCCGAAGCGATCTGTACACCTGCTGCTTTTGGCAAGGCTTTTTGGTTTAACCAAGGTTTGGCGTCATATTCGGGGTTATATTGGCTAATCATCGTCATCATAAAGTACCTCTCTCTTAATTCAAGTAAAAATATGCCACTCAAATAAAGAAAGTTCGGCGAGCCAAATTGCCTTAATGTTACATTTGGTTACAAAACTAGCCGTAAAACTCGTCTTCGGCGGATCCATACACCCCTTTAAGCATCATGCCCAGCTCATGCGGCTGTTCTGAAATTTCAAGGGCTTCTTCATAGCTTATTTTCTTGGCATTATACGCTTCAAACAAGCACTTGTTCATGGAAACCAACTCGTCATTCTTAGAATCACTCATCAATTGATAAATATCTTCAATCTGATTTTTTTCAATATAATCTTTCACGGTGGAGGTGACAAACATGATTTCCGTAATCGGCACACGCCCCCGACCGTCCAATCGACGAGCCAAGCGCTGAGACACCGTACCCGCCAACACAGACGCCAATTGCAGACGCACCGTTTCACGTTCATGGGGTTCAAACTGGTTAATAATACGACCAATGGTTTGAACCGCATCAATCGTGTGAAGGGTTGAAAACACCATATGACCCGTTTCCGCAGCGTGCAAGGCGGCTTGAATGGTTTCACGATCCCGCATCTCACCGACTAAAATGGTGTCGGGATCTTGACGCAAGGCGTACTTAATTCCTGCTGCGAAACTGGCGGTATCGATGCCTAGTTGCCTTTGCGTGAAAACAGACCGCTCGTTTTTGTAGACGAATTCAATGGGATCTTCTAACGTAATCACATGTTGCGATTGATAGCGATTCAGGTGATTCAACATCGACGCAAGCGACGTGGTTTTACCAGAACCTGTGGGTCCTGTGACCAACACAAGCCCTTTGCTCATTTTGGTGAAGTTTAGCAGAATGGGAGGCAATCCTAGATCTGTAAACTCAGGAATCTTCATTTTAACAACCCGCAACACAAGGGCGGGATGGTCCATTTCATGCAAGTAACTCACCCTAAAACGAGCCAGACCCCCCACTTCAAAACTAAAGTCTAAATCCATTTTAGAGTCCAACTGGGCTTTAATCTCTTCAGAAACAAACTTATGCAAAAAGCTCATCACTTGTTCTTCTGTGACGGTTCCCATTTTGGTGAACATCATTTCACCGTTAAATCTAAAAATCGGCGGATAGCCGACTCGAATGTGAATATCGCTTACATCTTGAGCCACCGCCATTTTTAAGAAGGCTTCGGCGTGGGTATCAATCGCCAAGTGCGAACGAGTTTGGGCTTCTTTGACCGCCACCTGGGCGTGTGTGGTGGATTGTGGTTGAGCGGAAGCTTTGGCTTCTTCGGTTTGCGACTTGAGAACCTTGCTCGCCAAACGACGCACTTCTTCGCTAGGATCCACAAGAAGCGAATTATTTTGTGCTGGTATCAAAGGGGCTTGCGGGTTGGGCTGCACACCATGATGAACCAGCGCTGGGGGAGAAGAAGGGTCGTGAGACATTCACAGGGACTCCACAATACGTTATTTATTGTAGTGTGACAGAATAATCCCCGTTTACACATCAATCAGATAGAGGGGCTTTCATTTAAAGTCCTGCGATCTAAAGACTACTCAAGCCCTTTGACTTGTGATATGTTATAAATTGTTACATTCTGCGAGAGGAAACCCAGCAAATGACCACGCACAATATGCAAAACCGTCCCAAAAGCGACGCCATTTTTGAAAAAGCCAAAACCCTCATGCCGGGAGGCGTCAACAGCCCTGTACGAGGCTTTCGCTCCGTCGGCGGGGGCTTGCCTGTCGTGATGAAACACGCCAAAGGGGCATACATCACCGATGAAGACGACCTCACTTACTTGGATTACGTCCTAAGCTGGGGGCCTGCGATTTTAGGGCATACACACTCTGATGTCGTGAAAGTCGTGCAAAGCGTGGCAGAATCAGGCTTGAGCTTCGGCGCCCCAACAGCACTTGAAAATGTGCTGGCTGAAAAAGTCATGCAACGCATGCCGTCGATTCAACGCATTCGCATGGTGAGTTCAGGCACAGAAGCCGTGATGTCCGCCATTCGCTTGGCTCGAGCTTATACAGGACGCCATTACTTGCTCAAGTTTGAAGGGTGCTATCACGGTCATGCGGATTCATTACTGGTAAAAGCAGGTAGCGGAGCCTTAACGCTAGGCATCCCTGATTCGGCAGGCATTAGTCCTGAAACGGCTAAATCGACACTCACGGCAAACTTCAACGATCTGGCTAGCGTCGATGCCTTGCTAGACGCCTACCCCAATCAGATCGCCGCCATTTTGGTCGAACCTGTGGCAGGCAATATGGGATGCATCCCCCCCCAAGCAGGCTTTTTAGAAGGCTTGCGTGAACGATGCACCGCTACAGGCACGCTCCTTATTTTTGATGAAGTGATGACAGGCTTTCGGGTCGCCAAAGGTGGATGTCAAGAACATTACGGTATTCACGCCGATATTACCACGCTCGGCAAAATCCTCGGCGGAGGCTTACCTGTAGGAGCCTATGGGGGGCGTCGTGAGATTATGGAAGTCGTGGCTCCCTTGGGGGCAATGTATCAAGCAGGGACGCTTTCAGGCAACCCACTCGGGATGACCGCAGGCATCGCCACGCTGGATTTATTGGATGCCCCGAATACCTACGAAAAGCTTGATGCCTTCGCCAAAACATTGATAAACGAAGCAAGCAAACTCTGTGAAGCCCACGGTGTGCCTGTAAGTGCCACGCAAGTGGGTGCGATGTTTTCACTCTTTTTTGTGGAAGGGGGTGTGACGTCGTTTACGGATGTGTGTAAAACCGATAAAGCCTTTTTCAACCGCTTTTTCTGGGCGATGCTTGAAGCAGGGGTGTACTTGGCACCGTCTCCCTTTGAAGCGAGTTTCACCTCAACGTGTCATGGCGAAAAGGAATTGGCGTTAACGCTTAATGCGATCGATTATGCCCTCAAAAAAGCGAAGGTCTCTTGAGGATACAGAGAAATAGCGAAAATATTATGAGTGGCGTAAAAAGTGAGGAAATGGAGTGATTTTTCCTGAAATTGCCTCAATTATACCCCTGAAGTCCCTCTATATCGTCTATTTCCTAGAAAAAGGCACACTACCCCCTCGCCAA
>CANGYO010000094.1 GCA_947458095.1 Vampirovibrionales bacterium
GCTTGCTCAATTCAATGGATTAAGTGACCAAACGTTCTATTTGCATTTGAAAGAATGTGAGTGGCGATTTAATTTGAGATCTCAAAATATCTATGCTATTCTGTTAAAGGAATTGAGGAAAAATCCTCTCTAAAGTTTACCAGACCCAAAGGAATTGAGGAAAAATCCTCTCTAAAGTTTACCAGACCCAAAGATATAAGGAACAAGCTAAAATCGAGTACGCTAAAAACCTAAAAGAAAAGTGTGAGAAAACTATCGAATATGAACTTGATACGCCTAATAGTTTGTAATAACGCACATTTTTAACCTATGTAGTTGATGGTATTATTCCGTTATATTTTAAATATTTGGAATAACCCACATATTATAGATATTGAAAATCCTCCTGTAAAAAAAACTAGGAAGAGGCTTTTCAGCAGGACAATACAGACAATGAAGCTTCACTACACGATAAGCCTACTTTCAATATAGTGTTTATGCTAAACTCCTAAAAGAGTACCCTCAAACCCTTTAGGACGCTTCATCAATGAACTTTTATTGGCTTTTACCCCCCACAATCGGAATATTTCTACTGCTTGCCACCACATGGTGCTTTTCAGAACATCGCTTTCGTGTCGATTGGGGACTCATCCTACGTGCGATCGCCTTGCAGGTTTTGCTCGCTTTGCTCTTCACACAAGTGCCACAAGCCCAAGTCGCCATGCTTTCCGTGGGGCAAGGCATCGAAGGTTTACAGCATTTTGCCAACCAAGGGGCAGCCTTCGTCTTCGGCGGATTCATCTCCAATCCCCAAGCCCTCAAAAGCCTTTTCGGTGCCAACGGAGCCTTTATTTTTGCCTTGAAACTCTTGCCTGTGCTGGTTTTTGTCGCCAGTTTGGTGTCAATCGCCTATTATTTGGGGATCCTTCAAATTGTGGTGCAAGTCGTCGCACGCTTAGTCAACGCCGTTTTAGGCGTTTCAGGCGCAGAAGCCTTGTCAAACTGTGCCAGTGTTTTCGTGGGGCAAGTCGAAGCTCAAATGCTGGTGAAACCCTATCTCAAAAGCGTCACAAAATCCGAGTTGCTTGCCATGATGGCAGGGAGCTTTGCCTGTATTTCAGGCGGTATGATGGCGGTTTACATCGGCATGGGGATTCCCGCAAGCTATCTATTAACCGCCTCGATTATGGCGATCCCCGCTAGTTTTGCTGTGGCGAAAATCCTCATTCCTGAAATACAAACGCCCCAAACCCAAGGCAGTATTCAGTTAGACGTCGAACAAAAAGCCGTTAACGTGATTGATGCCGCGTCTCAAGGGGCGTCTGAAGGGTGGCATATCGGCGTGAGTGTGCTTGCGATGCTCATGGCGTTTATTTCCTTAGTCGCTTTTTTGGATGCAGGCTTTGGTTTGTTAGGGAAGCAGCTCATGGCGTGGGGGGTGGCTCCTGACTTTTTAGGATTGTCTTTACAGCATTTGAGTATGTCGTCACTTTTAGGGAAATTATTTTACTTGGTGGCATTGGGCTTAGGGGTGCCTGCTCAAGATGCCCTCACGGCAGGGAGCTTACTGGGAACAAAGATGGTCATCAATGAATTTGTGGCGTATTCTCAACTCATTCCGTTGATCAAGCAAAATGCCTTGGCACCTGTCACACAGGCTATTTTATCGGTCGCCTTATGTGGATTCGCCAACTTAGGATCCATCGCCATTCAGCTCGGTGGGATCGGTGCCATGGTGCCTGAACGTCGAAGCGATATAGCGACCCTTGGCTTTAAAGCCATGCTTTGCGGGACGGTGGCATCTTACTTGTCGGCAACCGTGATGGGGGGCTTGTTTTATATGAATCATCTTGCCAATGTGCCGACCTGGTCGCCGTTGGGACTCATGATTCTCTGCGTTTTGGTGATGATCGGGAGCCATTTGTGGAAGCGGCCCTTACGAGATGATGAGCCTCGTCGTTTAAGCTAACGAACACTATGTAGTTAAACGGATTATTTGGGGCGATTACCGATCAACACCGCTTTTAAGGCACGAGCCTTTTGCGTGTCTTCTGCACTGCTTTGGGCTTCAAGTTTGGCACGATAGCTCTTGGCCTTACGAAATCCGCCGTCTTCAGCGAGCATCAACCAAGCCAAGCCTTGCACAGGGTTTTGACTCGTCCCTAAGCCTGCTTGGTGCATGAGTCCTACTTTGAATTGAGCCAGTTTTTGTCCATGTTTGGCGGCAAAGTCATAATAGCGAAGTGCCTGCTTCAAATCAGGCGCCACGCCTTTTCCTGTGGCATAGCTCATGCCTAAAGCGGTATAGGCGGGGATGTATCCTTGTTTGGCAGACGCCCGCAACAACGTGACGGCATCCTTCAAACGCACGTTGCCCCCTCGTCCTTGCTGATACAGGGTAGCCAGCGTACATTGAGCGACAGCATCACCTTGTTGACTGGCTTTTTCAAGCCAATGGCGTGCTTCTTTTTCGTTACGATTTTCTTTTGGGGCATTCAGGTAGTTGAGCCCCAACTGGACTTGAGCTTCCTTATAGCCCCCTTGACTCGCTAAAATAAGGTAGTGTTGAGCGAGTTTTTCGTCTTTCGGTAGGTTTTTACGTCCCCTTTGATACATCAAAGAAGTGGTGTAAAGGGCTTTGGCATCGCCTTCTGTGTTGGTGGTGGGGGTATTGGCAGAAACGACGGGCATGTGTAGGCTTAAAAACAGGCTTAACAGGACTAGCATGTGTTGGATCTTGCGTTGCATAAGGCGATTCTCCTGAGATGAAAGCATTCTTTCGAACACTATACCATTAAGTATTCAATCTATTTGTAACGTTTTTGTAACAAATAGATTGTTTTAGGGGTAAGTGTGAAAAGTACCCTCCTTGTCAAAGTCAAAGATAGGCGTATACTAGTCATTACGTCCCAAAACCGCTTAAGCAGATTTTCGACTTTTTTGGTGAGGGAAAGCAAAACACATTGAGTCTTAAATGCTCAGCCCTTGTAACATGCCGTTACAAGGGTTTTCTTTATGAAGATTTCTGAAACTTCCCAATCAACGCCGTCATGGCGAGTGTAACGAATCCCCTACCTGCCGTATCTTGACAGCTTGCCACGCTACGCTTGCAATGACGGTGTATTTTGAGTTTCGAAGAGCTTTCTATACAACACATGTAACATTTCTATCAGACCGATTCAAGAAAATGACGGTGCTGCCGAAACCATAAAAGTGTTCAATGATTTGGTCTCTGTTTTATTAAATTGGAAAGGAAAGCTCGTATGTCAGCCCTTAATTCTTCTGTAAA